>CAYGMR010000314.1:0-7066 GCA_964350725.1 uncultured Ardenticatenaceae bacterium
GGCGGCGTCTCAAAAACCGTCTACTTCGCCATCGAAGGGGACGGTCCGCACACCATCACCCCCGCCACAGCCCTGCCCAATATTTCCCAAACAATCGTGTTAGATGGCTTAACCTATCAAAATGGGGCGAACTGCACCGCTGGCTTAAAACTGTTTGTGGATGGGTCAGCTATCAGTGGCACAACCACCAATGGCCTCTATTTAACTGGTAACAGTGCAAATAGTACGATACAAGGCGTGGCCATTGGCAACTTCCCCAATGCAGGCATTTTTCTGTTTGTTGAACAAGCCAATGTTTGGTGTAATTACTTAGGCTTAGCAGCTGATGGCACGACCGCCGAGCCCAACAAAACAGGCGTATATATCAATCGCTCTGCAGCGACTATCGGCGCAATAGACAAGCCCAACTTCATTAGCGGTAATACAGAATATGGCGTGCATGCTACGGTTCCCAATCTGACTGATCTCACTATCGAACATAACACAATTGGATTAGATATTTCCCAAACAGTCGACAAAGGCAATGGGCTAGACGGCATCTATCTGCGCAATGTTACTGATAGCAGCGTGTCTACGAACTTCGTTTCTGGCAACAACAATCACGGCATCAATATTTGGAATTCCGATAAGATACAATTAAATAGTAATGCCGTCGGTGTCGACGGTGCCATCGACGCTGCGATTGGCAACAGTGCTGATGGTATTCATTTCGAGGATGTTAGTTTCAGCCAAATTGCTGGTGGTTGGGTATCAGGCAACACCTTTGAAGGCATAGATATCAATATTTCTGACAATATTGAGATAACAAGTGTTGCCATAGGGCTTGATTTTGAATATGAAGATGCCCTACCCAATTTGCAAGGTATATATGTCGAGCACAGCAATCATATTGTGATTGGGGGCACATTTAAAAATTGGATTTCGGGCAATACCTTTGCTGGCATCCAGATCGATAACAGTAGTTTTGTTGACATTTTGAACAATAACATCGGAGTGGGGAGTTTTGGTTCTGATCTGGGTAATGGAACACATGGCATCAATATAGCCAACAGCAGCGATATGAAAATTGGTACCAGCCTGTTTGGCAATGTTATCAAATACAATGGGTCAGGTAGTAGTGGGGCAGGTATCCAAATGCTGGGGACTAACTCTTTGCGCAACCATATCGTGGGCAATGAAATCTACGCCAATGGCGGACTGGGTATTGATTTGAATGGCGATGGCGTCGATATCAACGATACAGACGATGTGGATGGCAATGCCAATGGCACCCAAAACTTCCCTACCCTTTCAACTGTACAAACCACAGCCAGCGATACGTATGTCATTGGCTCTTTCATGACAGCACCTGTGCAAACGTATACGCTCGACTTTTATCATTCAGCAACTTGCGATGCCAGTGGCAATGGCGAAGGCGAGCGTTATGTGGGCACGCTTGATGTGACACATGCAGGCAACCTCAATTTTGCTGGGATCATCGATCCTGCACCCAGCGGGCAATATTTAACAGCGATTGCCACTGATAGCAACGGCAACTCTTCTGAATTTTCCAGCTGTAAACAAATAACAACGGCCGTGCCGCCGGTTGTCGACCCTATGATTGCTATCGTTGGTGGGAGTGTCCAATTGAGCTGGGCACCGCCCGCTTCGGGCACCTACTTCCGCATCTTCCGTGCCATCAATAACCCCTATTTCTCGTCGGTAGGAGAATATGGCAACACATCCACAAATAGTTGGGTAGACAACGACAGCAATGAAGTTGGCAACAGCACCGAAAATCATTATTATAAGGTAAGTACAGGTGATGGTGCGGCTGGCTGTTTTTCGGAAATGAGCAAAACGATAGGTGAATTTGATTTTGATATCGTGCCCGGCAGCTAAAGTAGCAAGCTTCTGAGGTCTTTATAAACCTTCATAAAATAAAACGGTAATCAACAGATTGCTCAGTTTGCACAGATTTTGGCGAATTACAGGACAAAAATCTGCGTCATCTGTGCAATCTTTGATAAATTCTATTACCAAAACAATTCTTTAACTTTCATTAAGACCTCGGAAATCGCCCAAAAATGTGTCATTATGACGAAAAGTAATAAACAAGAGTTGGCCTCCTGTCCAGAGTGTGGCGCACAGGAAATTAGGGGCATGAGTTGTTGGGAGCAATTTGGTGGGGTATTGGCCTGGGAATGGCATGACCCTGACCTGCAATCCGTACATTTTTTGACAGTGGCTTCATACAACTTCCAGCATCCGGCCCAGTTTACGCATGAAGCGCTAGAAAAACTACAAGAAATGTTTATTGATCACCTTGATAATGGCACGCCAGTTAGCCTGTTGCGACAACGAATGGCACGTAATGCAGCCGGGGAAAAGAAGGTGCTGCGGGATGTAGCGATACAACAAAAGATTTTGCGTCATTGGCACATGACTATTGCTGACGTTTATTTGCCAGATCATCCACAAGAGGCTGCCGACCGTGTACGTGCGTGGGCAAGCAGCATACGCAGTGAGTTGTAAATTTAACGCTCTGACCGCGTTATTCTAAATGTAGAATTATTTAGTCGGGGAGGAAACGCCCATTTGGGTTCCCATACGTTCAAAGGCATTGGGGCGTTGGCGACGCTCCCAGGCAGCCATGAGCTGGGCCACATTCTCTTCTTTAGAAGCGCGATCTGATTGCAGTTCTAAATCGTAGGTGGCGTAGCGATGGACATAGCTTAAGTCTGAGCGTGCATCACCGCTGCGGCGGTCGCCGCGTGCTTGTTCGCGCCGCTCCAGCTCAATGACGTCACAATGCAAGCCCACGAAAAAGACATCGATCCCCGCTAGTAACTGCAAGATCGTGCGCAAATCTTCTTCTGTTTCCACGATGTGGTCAATGATCAGATTATTGCCCGCCCGTGTCAATGCTGGCCAGCAACGATAGTAACCGTCAAACACAGTAGGCCGCATTTCTTGCCACGGAAATGCACCTGCCTGAATTTGGTTTATGGGGAGGATACGGCCGTCGATGAAAAGATCGAAAGAGATGTGTAGTAGCGGCAGCGGAAACTGCGCCTGCACCGCTCGTGCCAACGTTGACTTACCGGCACTGGACGCGCCATTGATGAGGATAATTATTCCGGGGAGAGTTTTGGAATTCATACTTGCATCATGCAGCCGCTAAGCAGGAAGCGCTGCTTGTACAGCCGGGGCTGCCAAACTGTAGGCAAACCAGTGCGGAAAGGCATTGGCATAAACAGGAATGGCATCAACCTGTACCTTTCCCGCTGTCTGTGCTGCGGCGAAAGTGAGCCGCCCCAACCAGATTTGGAAGTAGGCAGCCAGATCGGCCGTGACCAGCACATCCAGATCGAAACCGGGATTAGTGAGACAGATGGAAGCATCTTCTGTGGTCAGCAGCAGCCAATACGTTTCTGACTTTGCGCCGGTGAAGTCGAAGCGCACTACCACGCGCTGTGCCGGAAGCTGTTCGCGGCAGACGCGCCCGCGCATCCACCACATCAGCAGCAGTGGATCGAGGTCATTATCGTCTGGCTTGGCAAATGCCCAGCGGGCACCCCACACCAGCAGCGCGTTGATCACCTCTTGCAGTTCCTGCCCGGCCGCAGTGGGATAGTAGGCAGTGTTCTGACGGCCGTTGCGTCCCGTCACTTTCTCTACCAGCCCCATACGTTGCAAGCGGCGCAGCCGCTCCGCCAGCAGGCCACGCGATATGCCCGGCAATCCTCGCTCTAACTCATTGAAGTGACAGGTGCCGGTGAGCAAATCGCGCACGATTAGCAGCGTCCATCGATCACCCAGAATTTCCACAGCCTTCGCAATGGGGCAATATTGACCGTATTTATACATATAGTCTGCTCCTGTTTGTATCAGCATACACTGTAGCATAGAAACAACACCAGTTCAATTTTTGAACTAGTCGCTGTGGGCTACGGCCGTTACGCTTAGGGAAAAACTTTCTGAAAACGCTAGTGGTCCATCAAACAAAGTTTGACGGATGATTGTAAAACGATTTGGCAAATCGTTCTACTGCGATTTACCAAATCGCGCTACCTGCAACCCGACAAAAGAACATTGACGAACTACTAGAAGCTGATGGCTGAAATCTGAAAGTTTGTCTTACCGGAGGCAAAATGAACGAACATGAACAGGGTCAAGTAACGGCCAGCGCGGCCGAAATTTATGATGATTTTTTTGTGCCGGCGCTTTTTGCCGCATGGCCGGCACACATGCTGCGGGCGGCCAATGTCGGCAGTGGGGATGCGGTGCTGGACGTGGCTTGCGGTACAGGTGTGCTGGCACGAGCTGCGGCCAAGGCTGTGGGCGCAGATGGTGTGGTCACGGGCGTGGACATCAACGCGGGGATGCTGGCCGTGGCGCGGCAGCGTGCGCCACAAATCAGGTGGCGACACGGCACGGCGGAGGCGCTGCCGTTTGCCGACGAAATGTTTGACTGCGTGGTAAGCCAGTTTGGGCTGATGTTTTTCCAAGACCCGGTGGAGGCGCTCGTGGAGATGAGGCGCGTGCTGCGACCAAACGGCCGTTTAGCGATAGCGGTGTGGGATAGACTAGATAAGACACCAGGGTATGCGGCCGTTGCCCAAATTCTCAGCGACCTGTTTGGCCCAGCGGTGGCACAATCCATTGAAGCACCTTACGTTATGGGAGATACGCAGCAGCTTGCCGCCTTGTTTGCGGAAGCGGGGATGCCAAATGCGGCGATAGAGACCATTGTGGGGCAGGCGCGTTTTGATTCTGTGGAGACATGGATTTACATCGACATCAAGGGATGGACGCTAGCAGATGTGATTGATGATGCCGGATATGAGCGGCTGCGCTCCTACGCAGCACCACGGCTAGCCCAGTTTGTGCAGCCAGACGGATCTGTCGCCTTCGCTGCGCCGGCACATATCGTGACAGTTGTAAACAGATGACTGAGGAGACTTGTCAAGTTTTTTAACAAATTTGTACACAATCCACTCGTGGTAGAAACGTGACAAATCTAGGAAACAACAGTTTAATCAGAAATACGCAAAAGCGTTTCTACTGCATCTTGCAGCGACCAACGTCCAGCCTGCGCTTGTGCTTGCTGCATATCCACTTGCGCAGCCAAGGATTTCAGCTGCGCGATGACGTTCAGCTGATCGGTTTTTTCGAGGCGTGCTTGGTTTTTTAGGAAAATAAGGATGGCCACAGCCAATTGCGTGTGACCCAGGCTGTGCAGTGGAAAGCTCATTTCATACATAACAACCAACAGCTTGGCAATCGCTCTATGTTCGTTGGCGGCCAGCAAGGCTTCACGAAACCAGGCCAACGCTTCTTCAGGTTTGCCTTCATCGGTTGCTGTGCGTCCCAAGGTGCTTAACGGGGAGTATAATAGACGGTTCGAATTGGCTTGCTTAAACAGTTTGATGCTTTTTTCTGCTAGTTGTTTGGCTGTGGCATAATCCTTTTGGATATGGGCCACTTCCCCTAAATTGGCATGGCTAATACCCATGCGAAACGTATCATCAAGTTTTGTGTAACTCGCTAATCCTTCTCTGAAATGTTGGTTGGCGACATTCCAGTTGCCCCGCTCATAAGCAATGATGCCCAGGTCGTTGGCAATTGCCGCCGTCAAGGAAGCGTTGTCATAAACCTTTGAGATCTCATGCGCTTCCAGCAGCATTTTTTCCGCAGCATCAATATTCCCAAGTGCGCGGTTGGTATTAGCCAGATTGAGCAGGGTATTGGCAATGAGATGTCCATTTTCTTCGCGTTTTCTCAAGTCGAGGCATTCATATAGTAAGCCACGTGCTGCTTCAAATTCACCCATGACACGCAAAATGGATGCTTCAAAATAGAGCGCAGAGGCTAAATCAGAATAGGCAGATAAGCGCCTGAATTGCACGATGCTTTCGCGCAGCAAGGCAAGTCCTTTTTCGGGTTGCCCCATTTGGGCAATGAATCGACCTTGCCGCGAACGGAGCTGTGCCAACGCCAGCGACTGTGTTTGATTCAAGGTGTTGTATGATCCCCAACGGCTTTCTATATAATCGGCACTTTCTCTGAAAAGCTTCTCCCCGGAAACAAATCCTCCCTTTGTGCTGAAGTAACTGTGTAAGGTGAAAATCGCCTTGGTTAGATAGGCCAGGTTGTTGGCATTGAGGGCGTTGCGCCAGGCAAAAAGCAGGTTGTCATACTCCTGAGCAATGTCAGCCAAAATTTGTGCTTCTTGGGCACTGCTCATGCCATCTTCTAAACCTGCCAACCAGGTAAGGTAGTAATGGGTGTGTTTTTGCAGCCAAGATTCGGCCGTTGGTAATTTTTCGGCGGCGAACGTTTTCAGCAAGGGATGGAGGTCAAAACGGCCGTTGTCCAGCGCACGCAGCAGAGATTTGTCGGTGAGCATTCGCAAATCTTTTCGCGTGGCCGCAATAATTTGCCGGGAAGCATGGTAAGAAAATGCGGCTGGGAAAATAGACAGCCGTGCTAAAGTTTGTTGTTCGTGAGGGGTGAGCAGCGCCCAGGAATGGTCAAAGACGGCGCGTATGCTGCGATGGCGTGGCGGCAAATCGCGCATTTTTGTTGCCAGAAAATCGATATTTTCTTGGATATCGGTGGCAATTTGATTGATCGGCTTCTGCCAGGCGGCACCGGCAGCCAATTCGAGGGCGATGGGCATGCCTTCAACGGCGTGGCAAATTTGCCATACGGCCGTTATCTGCTGCGCTGTAAATGTATGTTTGCCTGTTATCCGGGCGACACGATTTTGAAACAATTGCCCGGCCTCATAACTAATGTCGTTTGATGGCATTGTGGCCGGGTAAGCCAGGCCATCGACGCTTATTATCTGCTCCATCTGTAATAATAATCGTTCGCGGCTGGTAAAAAGCAACCTGATTGTGTCAACGGCCGTTAAGAGGGCAACAAGAAAATCGATGATCGTTTCGTTATCGACAAGATGCTCGAAATTGTCGAAGATCAACAACATTTCGCGTGTGTGCAAAGCGTTGATAAGCTGCTCGGTTAATGGTGTGCTGCCAGACAGTTTGATATCCAACTGTGCTGCCAGGGTGATTAGCAA
>CAYGMR010000315.1:0-7054 GCA_964350725.1 uncultured Ardenticatenaceae bacterium
TTTGAAGCCAGAAGAGCGGCGTAAAGTTGGCTTGTTAACGGCTTGGGGTGCATTTGTAACCCTGTTGATTACGGGCAGCCTATGGTACTTTTGGGGACAACCAGATGTAAACGCATCGCTGACAGATAGTCTTGTCTGGGGCAATATGCTGCGTTTTGATATGGTCTCACTCGGGTTTAGCATCATGTTCTTGATAGCATTGATGATAACCAGTTTGGTTTCCATGGATGTACCCCGCTTGCAGCGCAGTGAATATTATATGCTCCTGATTTCGGCGACAATTGGCTTTTGCCTGATGGCGGCCAGTGCCGATCTGATCATGATTTATATTGCACTGGAGACAGCCAGCATCTCTTCTTATGTATTGGCAGGTTTCTTCACAGACAGCAAACGCTCTTCAGAAGCGGGCATGAAATATTTTATCTATGGCGCATTTGCGACTGGCGTGATGCTTTACGGCATGAGCTTGTTATACGGTGTTACCGGACAAACAAACATTTATGCGATTGGTCAAATTTTCGCACGCGGTGAGTTGATTGCAGGTATTGGCGCTTTAGTGCTGGTAGCTGCCATGATGGTGATTGTGGGCTTTGGGTTTAAGATTTCGGCCGTGCCTTTCCATTTCTGGACACCTGATGTGTATGAAGGCGCCCCCACGCCATTTACGGGATTTGTTTCTACAGCATCAAAGGCGGCTGGTTTCGCAGTTTTCTTGCGTGTTTTCACCGCTGGCGATTTTGGCAACCTCGCAACCGCTGGCTCCAATACTGCATCACCGGGTTGGTTAGTGTGGGTGATATTGGTAACGCTGTGTATCATCACAATGACATTGGGTAACCTGGCTGCGATTTATCAGAAAAACATTAAACGCATGTTGGCTTATTCTAGTATTGCCCAAGCCGGCTATGCATTGGTGGGTCTGGTTACATTCTCTCAGGATGGATCAGGAGCCGCAATGTTCTATCTGTTCATGTACCTCTTCACCAATATCGCTGCTTTTGGTGTGATTATGCTCGTTAGCAACGTAACTGGCGCTGAGACGATGAAAGATTTTAATGGCCTGAGCCGTCGTTCTCCCTATCTGGCTTTGGTAATGTTGTTTGCGGTTTTGTCGTTAGGTGGAATCCCACCGACAGCCGGATTCTTCGGCAAATTCTTCTTGTTCCGCGCGGCGATTGATTCTGGATTGTGGTGGTTGGCACTGATTGGCGTTTTGAATGCGTTTGTGGCTTTATACTACTATCTTGGTATCATAAAACACATGTACCTTTACCGTGCGGATGATGAAGAAATTTCAATCCCCGTATCCCGTGCAGCTATGATTGGCTTGGCTGTGACGACCATTTTTATTTTTTACTTGGGAATTTTTGCAGGCCCCGCTTTCGAGTGGACACGTACGGCCGCAGCTGCCTTTTTCCCAGGCTAAGTTAGTAATATGCGGCTCGCTACATGGCCCACTATATGGGTATTCATTGCTGATGAAACTGTTTGTGATATAATTCCCAAACTGCCCATTGTTAACAAGTAATATATAGTGTCTCAAGATCCAAAACTCAAGCAAACTGCTCAGATGGCAAACTTGGTTGGCCAAATAGGTTGTGTGACAGCCTTTGTTGCCATCATTATTATTGCGATTGCGTTTGGACTTGGCTGGCTTTTAGATGATTTCATGGGTAATGAACGTAAATTCATGACAGTCATCTTCATGTTACTAAGCTTCCCTATCACACTGTATGCTATGGTGCGTATTAGTTTGACAATGATAGGTAGAACACAAAAAAACATTAATCATATAAATCAAGAAAATAAGGAAGATACGAAAACATGATCAAGAAGAGATATATCGTTCTTCTCTGCGTGTTCGGAATGATTTTATTTGGCTCGATAATCGCCTTCACGAAACCCGTGTTGCCGGTTATTCAATTGCCAGGTGAAGTCCTCCCAGGTACTGAAGGCTTTTTCCCAGAGGCTTTGTTTGGCGGTACGGGCATTACCAATACCTTTGTAGCCACGGTGATAATGTGGATCCTTATGGTGATCCTGGCATTGGGTTTGCGCGCTCGTTCGCGTACGGCCGATGATGTGCCGTCTGGCTTCTACAATGTTTTTGAAATGATTGTAGAAGGTGCTTACAATTTTTCTGAGCGCATTGCTGGCAAAAATGTGCGTGAGTTATTCCCCTTTTTCATGACCTTTTTGCTCATGATATTGTTGGCTAACTGGATGGAATTGGTTCCGGGTGTAGACTCAATCGGTATTTGGGAAAATCTGCCCCATTTGGAAGCTGCGCGTGCGACTGAAGAACAAGTTACTTTGTCAGCATCCCTTGGCGAACCAATGACGCATGAGGAAGAAGAAGAATTGTTCCATGCATTGGAGCATGAGATCGATTTAGCTAATGTTGGTGATTTACGGGTTAACAGCTTGTTGATTCGCGCAGATGGTAATGCATCTCTTGATGCGCCAATAGAAGAAGTTGATGGCTATAAAGTAGGTGAAAACACGGAAGCAGCCGATTGGACGATTGTGCCTTTTGTGCGTGCTGCGGCGACCGACTTGAATTTCACATTAGCTTTTGCGTTGGTTTCGATGTTTATGGTGCAATATTATGGCTTTAAACATTTGGGTGGACGCATTTATTTGTCGAAATTCTTCCCCTTTATTGCCCCTGGTTTTGGGAAATCTGTTGGCAAGAACCCGATTAAAGCAATTGACCCCGCTGTCGGTTTGTTGGAACTGGTAAGTGAATTTTCAAAAATACTTTCGTTCTCCTTCCGTCTTCTCGGTAATATTTTCGCTGGTCAGATTCTGCTGTTTGTGATGGCATTTATTTTGCCGGTAGCGAACGTTGCTTTCTTTGGCCTTGAACTTTTTGTGGGGTTGATTCAGGCGGCTGTGTTTGGCCTGTTAAGTCTCATCTTCATGGCTGGGGCGACGGTAAGTCATGCCCACTACGATGACGAAGATGGGCATCATTAATTTTAATAACTTTTGTGTCGTGCTTTTTTGAGTACACACAATTTTAAATAATAATAAAACAAACTTTAGTTTTGGAGGATTTATCAGATGGAACTCGAAGCTGCATTGGCAATAGCGGGCGGTTTAAAGGCAATGGGCGCTGGCCTGGCTATGTTAGGCGCGATTGGCGCTGGTGCCGGTATTGGTATCCTGGTTGCAGGTGCTGTGCAAGGTATTGCTCGTAATCCAGACGCAAGTGGTGACATTCAGACAAACATGATTTTGGGTATTGCATTTGCTGAAGCTGTTGCTATTTATGCCCTCGTGGTGGCGCTGATTATCTTGTTTGTGTCCTAGATTTAAGATACAAGCTAATTCGATCAGAATATTTTTGAATTAGATAGGAAAGAAAAATATGGATGCATTAGGAATTAATTTAGGCTATCTCATAACACAGATTTTGGGTATCACGGTGATTGCACTGATGATGGTGCATTTCGTGTACAAACCAATTTTGCGTGTGTTGGATGAGCGTAAAGCGCGGATTGCGAAAGGTTTGGAAGATTCTCGTCAAGCCGCTATCGCGCGTGATAACGCAGATGCTGAGGCCAAGAAAATCTTGGACGCTGCACGTGCAGAAGCATCGAAGATTCGCCAAGAGGCAGTGGCGCAGGCTGAAGAAACGGCCAAAGCAATTGAATCGAAAGCGAATGCTGATGGTAAGGAAATTGTAATTGGTGCGCGTGCTGAGGCAGAAGAGGAACGTAACCGTATTTTGTCGGATATGCGTGGCCAGGTTGCGGCGATATCGATTGCGGCAGCAAATAAATTGGTCGGCGAATCGCTGGATGAGAAACGTCAACATGCGTTGATCTCAGATTTCTTCTCCAAAGTGCCGGCGAGTGTGGCTGGCTTAAGTGGCAAGAATGTTGAGGTTACGAGCGCTTTGCCATTGAGTGCTGAAGAACAAGCTAACGCTAAGAAAGCTTTGAATGCTGAATCCGTTACTTTTAAGGTTAACCCCAATATCTTGGGTGGTTTGGTGGTGCGGATTGGTGATCAGGTGGTTGATGACAGTGTTGCCAGCCGCATGAGCGCCCTTAGCGATTCGTTTAAATAAGTTAAGACGAACATCTTTTTTGCGGGACCTTCTTTGGTTCTGAGCTGCATGATCAATGTGGCAGCCTCTCGTTGAGAGGAGAGAAGAGATACGGCCGTTCCATTTAGGCCATGATCATGAGATGAAACGCCCTAAAAGGGCCAGGGATTTCCCTGGCCTTTTTACTTTAGGCCCATGCAAGAAAATAATGATCCCCGCAGTGGGTTGTTTTGGCATTGGCTACCCTATTCCCTCGTAGGATCAATTGGATCACGTATGATTGGGAATAGCCTTATGAGGAATCTGCTGTGAATTTACCCACAGGGTTTGTGCAACCGGATTATAGTGGACGGACGATAGCTAATATTCCAGCAACGGCCGCTGCTATGTTAAATATACCTTTCGATGGCTTACCGCCTTTGCAAACGCAATTGTGGCGGCCGTTGGGTGATGATGTTGAACGGGTTGTTGTGCTGTTGGTGGATGGTTTTGGCTGGAATTTGTTGGAGAAAGAACGGCCGTTTCTAGAGCCATTCCTTTCCCGTGCTGCTGTTGTCGATAAAATTACCTCCATCTTTCCCTCAACGACAGTTGCCGCGATGAACAGCTTGTGGACTGGTGTCGGGCCAGCGCAGCATAGCATGATGGGGTTAGAGTTGTTGTTCCCGGAAATGGGCACAATGGGCCAAATGATCCATTTCACGCCCACATTTGCTTTTTTACCTGATGCGCTGGTGGCTGGTGGCTTGGAGCCGGAAACATTTATCCAGTGGCCAAGTGTCGCTCAACAATTTGCCCGTGCTGGCGTGCCAACCTACGCATTCAAGAATCGAGAATATTTGGATTCTGCTTTGAGCATCATGTTTGGGCGCGGGGTAGCTGAAGATAATGGCATACGCACATTGGCTGACATGCTGACGCAAATGCGGCTTAGCTTGGAAAAACATGCGGATGAAACGCTCTATCAGGTGGCGTATTGGCCGGGTTTGGATATTTTGGAGCATGATGTTGGTTGGGATGGTGAGTCTGTCGCGGCGGAAATGCGTGCTGTGATCACACAAGTACAAATGGAATTGTTAGATCGTCTCAGTCCGGCGGCGCGGCGCAACACGGTTTTTATTCTTACCGCCGACCACGGGCAGGTGGTTTGCCCCCCAAGCCAAGCCATTTATTTGGAAGATCATCCTGTTTTGGCGGAAATGCTGTTTTTGCAGATGGCGGGTGAGGCGCGTATGGTTTATTTGTATGCCAAACATGGGTGCATTGATGCTGTGGTAGCCTATATCAACACCCATTTGTCACATGCAATGGTTGCGTGGCGCTCTGAAGATGCTCTGGCGGCGGGTTTGTTTGGACCCCAACCGCATGCACGGGAAACGGCCGTTCGTGCTGGTGATGTGGTCGTGGCATTGCGTGAGGATTATATTTTTGTAACATCTCACGAGAAAGATGATGAGCTTGTACATAAACTCCTGGGTCGGCATGGCAGTATGACTGCGTCTGAGATGGTTGTGCCCTGGATTGCAATGCGGTTGGATGAATAAATGAAACTGCTTAATATCGTTGCGTTTTGAGCCTGTTTGCGGTTCAATTATTCAAAATCATTGGGATATTTGAGGTATCATGAATCAATCGGAATCTCCAGAAACGGCCGTTCAGCCGAAAAAAACGTTAACTGACCACATGCGGGTTTGGGCAAAAGTAATCATTGACCCTGTTGTAACCGTGTTGGCCAAGTACAAGATGTCACCAGATTTATTGACTGTGATTGGCATGTTGGCCCACTTCCTCTTTGCTTATCTGATTGCTATTGGACAAATGACATGGGCCGGTATCGCCTTGCTCATTCTGGCTCCCTTAGATGCATTTGACGGTTCGTTAGCCCGGAAATTAGGTCGCAAGCAGAATGGTTTTGGCGCATTTCTCGACTCTACGCTGGATCGCCTTGCTGAAATTATCTTATATGGTGGATTTATCTACTATTATATGCAGCAGGCAAACCCACAAATGCTGGCTGTTACTTACTTAGCTGTTTCTGGTTCTTTGATGGTGAGTTATTCACGTTCGCGTGCAGAATCGTTAGGCTACGATTGTAAAGTTGGCATTGCTAGCCGTGTAGAACGTTATATCGTATTGATTGTGTTTCTCATCCTTAATTTGCCTAATATCGCCTTGATTATTATCGCGATTGGTACTTATTTCACCCTTGCTCAACGTATGTATCATGTGTGGAAACAAGAATATGGCTCACTCAAACCGGACGATGAAACAGCAGTAACTCAAAATGACGAAGAAAAAATCTAAGACGTTTACGCGCCGCATCAATATCGCCCCATATTGGTATGCGATTGCCGCTTTCTTATTGCTCGCCGTGGGGATATATGCCAATCATTTGTTAACCGGCGTTACCCCTAGCCGTGTTGCGATTCATATTCCCTGGGTGGAGTTTGATATTTTCTGGTATGGCATTTGGATTGTCGGCGGGATCGCCTTAGGGTGTTGGGTTGTGGCTTCTTTGGCACGTGAACGGGGTGAGCGTTTGTTCCGTAAAACAGTGCATTTCAAAATTCGCAAACGGCCGTTAACCAGCCTGAACCTCCCCGACGAAATAGCAGCGCAATTCAACAAACAAAAATATGAAACCGTAGGCGACTTGTTGTTGGTGTGGGGCTTTGATCCACGCGCAACGGGCCTCAATAAAGAAGGATTGCTAGTTGTACGCGCAGCATTGTTAGAGGCTCCTAAAATCGATTCCGCCTGGGTAGATGATGCGCCCTGGCGCATTTGGAACCCTGATAACGTTTGGAATGGCATCATTTGGTGTCTCATTTTCGCCGTGATTGGTGCACGGCTTTACCATGTAATGACGCCTTCACCCAGTATGGCGGCGGTGGGCATCGAGTCACCCCTGGATTATTTCCGCAATCCCTATCAGTTAATCAATTTCCGTAATGGCGGCCTGGGCATTTATGGCGGCATTGCGGGGGGCGCATTGGG
>CAYGMR010000316.1:0-4934 GCA_964350725.1 uncultured Ardenticatenaceae bacterium
AGTTTGTTGGCATTGTGGTCAGCATTTAGAAAAGCAAACAACAGGCGTGGCGGAGTCAACGATAGAACATGATTCTGAGCAAGAAAAAAGGGCTGAAGAAGAATTAGAGCCTTTCCCGCGCCAAACTATTTTGGCATATGGGGCCTTAACGGCCGTTACTGTCATTCTGCTCCTGTTGGCAATGCGATCGTTGGGTCGTGCACCCATTATCAGTGTCGATGCGAGCACGCAAGAGGGTGGCTGGATCAGTGTAACGGATCAGGAGCAACGTATGGTAGTCAATATTCCCGTAGATTGGGAATGGAGTACGCCGGATATACTGTTGTCTTCTGTTCCTGAAGAATTGAATTGGGATACGGCCGTTGCGCCTCTTGGCACTTTAGTCCCCGATGCCGAAGTCATCTTGGCAGTAGAAAACGAAAACGCCCAAATCATCGTTATCCACAGCCAACGCTTGGGTCGCTTGAGCACACAACAAGCAATTGATGCCCTCAAACAAGAAGAATTTGAAGGGCTAACTATCGAAAACTCACAGCTTGTGGGCAATATGGCGGAGCAACCCATGGCAGATTTCACTATAACGCATGATACAGAAAATTTAGAATGTAAGCAGCGTTTTATTCCTGTAGAAGATGCTGGCTTAGTCGTTGCTACCTGTTCGCCGCAAAATAATGTTGTACGCTATGCCAAACTATTTGACACCGTTCTCAATAGTTTCCAGCCGCTTATGCGTAGATAACAGGAAACAGGACGGTAAATCTAGCATATGCAATTGATTCGAACCTTTATTGCGATCACATTGCCGATGGAGGTCAAGGCAGAATTGGAGGCAGTGAGCAGTGAACTCGCCAAACAATGTCCGCCGCGCAGCGTGCGTTGGGTGAAGGCTTCTCAGATGCATCTGACCTTGCGCTTTTTGGGAGACACGTCCGTTGATAAACTCCCCCAACTCACTACCGATTTAGATCGTATCGCCAGCCAATACAAAGCATTTAGCTTGAAGCTTAAAGAGCTGGGTTGTTTCCCCAACAAGAAACGGCCGCGGGTTATCTGGATCGGTGTAGGCGGCGAATTAAAGGCAGCACAGCAGTTGCAAGCAGAGATTGAAACGGCCGTTGGCAAGCACGGCTGGCAAACAGAAACGCGGTCATTTCAACCCCATCTCACGATTGGTCGTATGAAAAACAGTTCCGCACTTAACACGCTTAAATGGGATACGGCCGTTAAACAAGTTGAATTTGAGGTAACGGCCGTGTATTTAATCGAAAGTCAACTGCTTTCAAGCGGTGCAATTCATACAGTACGCCATACCAGCCATCTGAAAAACACATGACACAATCTTCTGCTATGTCCCCCAAAAAACAACGGCAACAAATCCATGTCACCGGCGTTGTGCAGGGGGTGGGTTTTCGTCCATTTGTCTACAATTTAGCGCAAACACAGCAATTATGCGGCTTTGTGGGCAACAATAGCAGTGGCGTTTTTATTGAAATTGAAGGCACACAAGCACAGCTAGAAGGCTTTCAGGATACCCTGCTGAATCACCCACCGCCATTGGCAATCATCGAATCAGTCTCAACAAAAACGATTCCACTCCAAGGTAGTGGCAGCTTTGAAATCGTCAGCAGTGCTGTCCAAACCGAAAAAAACACATTGATCTCGCCTGACATTTGCATTTGTGATGATTGTCGCGCCGAATTATTTGACCCCCAAAACAGACGCTATCGTTACCCTTTTATCAATTGCACCAACTGCGGGCCACGCTTCACCATCATCAAAGATATTCCTTATGACCGACCAGCCACAACAATGGCGGCTTTCCCGCTGTGTGCAGCTTGTCAAGCTGAATATGATGATCCCGCCAATCGTCGCTTTCATGCCCAACCGAATGCATGTGCAGATTGCGGCCCAGAAATCTGGCTTGAACTGCCACCCAATTCTCAAGCCGTGCTTCCAAATGACAAAGACCCCCTAACCCTTGCGCAGAGCCTGTTACGAACCGGCAATGTTGTCGCGGTGAAGGGATTGGGTGGTTTCCATTTGGCTTGTGATGCGACAAATGATGCTGTGCTGGCAACCTTGCGGACACGAAAAGGGCGTGCGGGCAAACCATTTGCGGTGATGGCTTTGGATGTGGAAACAATACGGCCGTTTGCCCATATCACACCCGCCGAAGAAAAACTTCTCACATCCAAAGAACGCCCCATCGTGTTGCTGCGTAAAAAAGAGAACAGCCCATTAGGTGACTTCGTCGCTCCTGGTAATCAACATATTGGGGTCATGCTGCCCTACACACCATTGCATTATTTATTACTCGCACCAACAAAAGTGATTGGAGATAAGATGCCAGTTCTGGTGATGACGTCTGGCAATTTCGCCAATGAACCTATCATCAAAGACAATGACATTGCCCGCACACAACTTTTCAAATTGGCCGATGCCCTTTTGCTGCATAATCGAGATATTCACGTGCATTGTGATGATGCGGTTTTGCGCGTCGTCGATTCACACGAAATGCCAATTCGGCGATCCCGCGGCTATGCACCTTTCCCGGTTAAGCTGCCATTCAAAATCGCGCCAACCCTGGCTGTAGGTGGCGAATTAAAAGCTACATTTTGTCTGGGTAAAGACGAATATGCTTTTATGAGCCAACATATCGGCGATATGGAAAATTTAGAAACCTTGGCCGCTTTTTCCCAATCTGTCGCCCACTTCGAAGCACTTTTTGGCATTCAACCGGAAACTATCATTAGCGATCTTCATCCGCGTTATTTGTCAACACGCTGGGCAGAAGAAAATGTAGGCCAAGGCAAACATATCCAAGTACAGCATCATCACGCCCATATTGCCGCTGTTATGGGCGAAAACGGGTTAGATGGAGCAGAACCTGTCCTGGGTTTTAGCTTTGATGGCACGGGCTATGGTCTTGATGGGGCCATTTGGGGCGGCGAGGTCATGGTGGCCGATTATCACTCGTTTGAGCGTGTGTCACATTTAAAGTATGTGCCTTTGGTGGGCGGAGATGTGGCGGTGAAACGGCCGTATCGTCTCGCACTCGCCCATTTATCTGCCGCCGACATTCCATGGGATGAAGATTTGCCATCTGTTCAAGCCTGCCCCCACATCGAACGTGACATCATCCAAAGACAGCTTGATATCCACCTTAACAGTGTCCCCACCAGCAGCATGGGACGTTTGTTTGATGCAGTCGCATCATTAATTGGCATTTGTCAAACCGTCACATATGAAGCACAAGCGGCGATTGAGTTGGAAGCGGCAGTTGATGACACAGGAAGCATTAATGCACAAGACGCATACAATTTCGCGATCGAGGCCGATACATTCGATGCTGTCCCCATCATGCGGGCAATTGTAAACGATCTACGCGCAGGGTTAGCAAGAGAAGTCATCGCCGCAAAATTTCATTGCGCTGTCGCAAATCTAATCTTACAGCTTAGTTTGAATTATCGTGAAACACACGGACTTAATATTGTCGCCTTAAGCGGTGGCGTTTTCCAAAATGCAACCCTTTTACAAGCCGCGACGCAAATGTTAAAATCTAAAGAATTCATTGTACTCACACATCGGCAAGTGCCACCAAATGATGGTGGCCTGGCATTGGGACAATTATTGATTGGCAGCAACAAAGGTTGAAAGTTGCAGAGTTGCAAAGTGGCAGGTGAAAAACACCTTTTACCTTGCAACCTTGTTACTTTGCAACCATACAAATTATCTGTAAAAGGAAGTGACCTATGTGTTTAGGCGTACCTGGAAAAGTAATCGAAATTTATGACCTACAAGGCACAAGCATGGGCAAAGTCGACTTCGATGGCATCCAAAAAGAAGTCTGCCTGGCCTACGTGCCCGAAATTGAGGTCGGTGATTACACAATCGTCCATGTCGGTTTTGCTATCACCCAATTGGATGAAGCTTCAGCACTGGAAACATTGGCACTCTTACAAGAAATGGGAGCCCTTGAAGAAGAGCTAAATGCTGAACAATCACCGGAGCAAGCATTGTCGTGAAATATTTGGATGAGTTTCGTGACCCACAATTAGCCCGTAAGCTGCTAGACGATATTCAACAACTTGTCACACGGCCGTGGGCATTGATGGAAGTTTGTGGCGGCCAAACCCATTCCATCATCCGCAACGGCATCGACCAGCTGCTCCCGTCCGAGATCGAGCTGATCCACGGGCCCGGTTGCCCCGTCTGCGTCACGCCGCTGCAGATGATCGACAAAGCGCTGGCCATCGCCGCCGAGCCGGGCGTGATCTTCTGCTCCTTCGGCGACATGCTACGTGTGCCTGGCAGTGAAAAAGATTTGTTCGGTGTCAAAAGTGAAGGCGGTGATGTGCGCATTGTTTATTCGCCATTGGATGCGCTCAAAATCGCCCAAGAAAACCCTGATAAAGAGGTGGTATTTTTCGGCATTGGGTTTGAAACCACAGCCCCTGCCAATGCAATGGCGATCTTTCAGGCAAAGCGCTTGGGGGTCACTAATTTTTCTGTGTTGATTTCACATGTGTTAGTGCCACCAGCAATTGAAGCAATTTTGAGTTCACCACAAAATCGTGTGCAAGGTTTTCTGGCAGCAGGACATGTATGTAGTGTGATGGGGTATTGGCAATATACGTCACTTGTCGAAAAATATCAGGTGCCAATTGTGGTGACTGGTTTCGAACCGCTAGACATTTTACAAGGCATCCAAACGGCCGTTTCTCAACTAGAACAAGGTGAAGCCAAAGTTGATAATGCATACCAACGCGCTGTCACATTCGAAGGCAACAAAGCAGCGCAAAATATGTTGGCCGATGTGTTTGTCGTTACAGATCGGCAATGGCGCGGAATTGGCATGATTCCCGCCAGCGGCTGGCATTTAAGTGAAAAATATGCAGCTTTCAGTGAATATATGGATTATCTCAAACAACACC
>CAYGMR010000316.1:4944-6997 GCA_964350725.1 uncultured Ardenticatenaceae bacterium
TTTGATGCCGCCAAACGTTTTACCGTCAGCGATATCCACACCCAAGAATCTGCTTTGTGCCGTGCGGGTGAAGTGTTGCAGGGCCTCATCAAACCAAATGAATGTGCGGCGTTTGGCAACGAATGCACCCCCAGACGGCCGTTAGGCGCAACCATGGTCTCGAGTGAAGGGGCTTGTGCGGCCTATTATCGCTACGGCCGTTTCATCACAATCGATTCAATCAAAACGGAGCCGACGCCACCATGAGCCAAGAACTTGATTTTGAGGGCTGGAGCTGCCCACTGCCATTACGCGACCATCCCAACATCATTTTGGGACATGGCGGCGGCGGTAAACTGTCAGCCGAACTGATCGAATATCTATTTTTACCCGCCTTTAAGAATGACAAATTAGTCAGTTTGGGTGATTCGGCCATTTTTGAAGTGCCAGCGGGTCGATTAGCGATGTCAACCGATTCATTTGTGGTACGGCCGTTGTTCTTCCCAGGCGGCAATATCGGCGATTTAGCGGTGCATGGCACAGTCAACGACATCGCCATGAGCGGCGCAAAGCCGCTTTATCTGACCACAGGGTTTATCATCGAAGAAGGCTTGCCGTTGGAAACCTTAGGGCGCATCGTGGAAAGTATGGCGATGGCCGCACAGCAAGCGGGCGTACAACTTGTCGCTGGTGATACCAAAGTCGTTGATAAAGGGCATGGTGATGGCATTTATGTCAACACAAGTGGCATTGGCGTCATTCCCGCGGGGGTCGATATTCGTCCCAATAATGCGCAGCCGGGTGATGCGGTTCTGGTCAGCGGCACGCTTGGCGACCACGGCATGGCGATTATGAGCGTGCGTGAAGGCTTGCAATTTGAGACAGTCATTGAGAGTGATTCAGCCGCACTCAATGGCTTAATCGCAGACATGTTAGCAGTCTGCCAAGATATTCATGTGCTGCGCGACCCTCCTCGCGGCGGTCTGGCTTCGGCACTCAACGAGATTGCACACGCCTCCGGTGTAGGCATTGTTTTGCAAGAAAGAGATATTCCGGTGAAAACGGCCGTTGCGTCCGCGTGTGAACTGTTGGGCATGGATCCACTGTATGTGGCTAATGAGGGCAAGCTTGTCGCTATTTTGCCCCAAGCGCAAGCCGAAACAGTATTGGCAATCATGCGACAACATCCACTGGGGGCAGATGCTGCTATCATCGGCACTGTGACCACGAATCATGCGGGCATGGTTGTGGCACGCACTGGTATTGGCGGCACACGTGTAGTCGATATGCAAATCGGGGAGCAATTGCCACGTATTTGTTAAAAAATCACGACAAGGAGATATTAGATACAAGCACGTAGATAAAGATTAAATTGTGCTGTGTAGACATATCTATAGTTCACATAACTCAGCAATAATCTGTTTCATGGTTGGACTGATTTCAAAATGTTTATCAAGAAATTCGAGTATTGCAAAAGCTGATTCACAGTTTTTTGTATAGCCTTGTAGAAAATCAAGTAAGATCAACGCCATACGGGGAAAGCGTTGTTCATAACGACGTTCTGAATTGAATGGGTCTTGGTGGGCAACAACGGCCGTTTCAACCAATTCCGACAACTCCAAAACATGATCCACCGCATGCCCCTGAATAAAGCGCATTGCTGAAAGTTTCTCGCCCCGCCGTTCACGCAACAAACCAATATACAGATTTGTCAACGCTTCACCAATTAGCCATTCAGTTGATTTTGGTTCTGGTGGCGTATTGACCCGTTGTGGTGCGGCGATGGTCTCGTCAACACCATCGGCTTGCCAGACAATTCGGCCTGGGGCAAAAACGGCCGTTTCCAATTCTAGTTCATCAAAAACAGCAAACTCGCAGAATACGCCGTCTTGATACAAGAGCTTGAAGCCATCGACTGTATTTTGAAAATAATAGGCTGTGGGAGAAACGGCCGTTAACCAGGAAAGATCGTCTAGATATTCTTTTTTACTGCCCTGTTTCACAATCACGAAAAAATCGAGGTCAGAAAATGCATCCAGCCGATCCAGTTCTAAACCCACCGACCCTAAACCAA
>CAYGMR010000317.1:0-6965 GCA_964350725.1 uncultured Ardenticatenaceae bacterium
ACAAAAACGATGAGTTTTGAAGAGGTGACGGCGTTACGGCCGTTGCTGCTCCTGCAATGGTTCCCCACGGGTGCCGCTGCCCAGGCCATCGTGCAAGCGACAGATGGACAGTGGCTGGCCTCCATGGGCTGGCTGCTCTATTCCACCGCTTGGTTAGTCGTTGTCGTCTGGGCCTGGTGGAAACTGGTCATGCGCCTAACCACAGGTGAGGGCTTTTTGTTTGCCCGTGCACCGCGTCCACAAACAAAACAGCAAGCAGCCAAACCACGTGCCACATATTTACCTGGTTGGCTGCGCTGGCTGCCAGCAGACCTCGCCTACATCATCCATAAAGAACTCAAATCGGTCTGGCGCACACCGCAGCGACGGGTGGGCCTCATTCAGGGTTTATTGGCACCGGTTTTCATGTTCGGCTTCATCTTTTTTCGCAATGATACCAGTTATAACAACACCCCCAGTCTGAGCAGCTTGACCGGTTTCAACTTCGTTGGTCTCGGCTTGCCATTGTATGCGCTTTTCATCTATTGGATAACGGCGTTTAACATGTTGGGGTGGGAAGGCAAGGGGCTGCCAACATTACTCCTAACACCTATCCCGCGCCAACGAATTTTCTTGGGCAAAAGTGTGGCGCTTTATTTTGTCGCATCCCTGCCCTTCCTGTTGATCGGCCTCGTTTCTGTTGTTGCTTTTTCAGACTGGGTAAGTGTGGGAGGTTTGTTGACCGGGTTGATCACCGGGTTCACGACAATTGGGGTGGTGGCTGTATTCGCGGCTCGTTTCTCATCGCCAATCGATCAAAAATCACGTCGCCGCCGCAGCAATCTTTCGACACGGGGCGGTTGTCTACCCGCCTTAGCGAATATCGTCTTGCTGCTGCCGCTTATCTTTTTACTGGCCGTGCCGGTGGTAACACCCTTGCTTTTAGCCTACTTTTTTGAGTTGCCCTGGATCATATTTGTCGCGCTGCCGCTCACGCTAGCCTACGCGTTGTTCATCTTTTGGTCCGGTTGTCGCCTGGCAGGTAATTGGCTGTCAGCCCACGAACCAGAGGTTTTGGTGGCGACGCGGGTGGAAACTTGATCTTTTTTGAACCACAAAGGACACAGAGGTCACGGAGAATTGGAGTAAAAACGTCTAAAACTCTGTGTTCTCTGTGACCTCTGTGGTGAAAATCCCTAAATGTCGGCGAAACTCAGTTTAACTACGGCCGTATACCGGCACAGCCGCCCCATGCACAGCACGTGCAGCATCTGAAGCCAAAAATAAGATCACATCTGCTAATGCTGCTGGTGACACCCATTTTTCATAATCGGCTTTGGGCATATCGGCACGATTTTGCGGCGTGTCTATTGTGCCCGGCAAGATGCAGTTGACATTAATGTTGTGGTCTTTTAACTCTGCGGCCATGCTTTCAGTCAGGCGAATGACAGCACTTTTTGAAACGACATAAGGGGCCATTTTGGCTTTGCCAGCCAGGCCCGCACGCGCTGCTACATTCACGATTTTGCCTTGTTCGGCCGTTAACATATGCGGAATGACAGCGCGGCTCATTAAAAAGGTCGTGCGTGCATTCAGGTTAAGCATAAAATCCCATGTCTGCACAGGTGTTTCGTGCACGGCCGTTCCCATCATAAAACCGCCAGCAATATTAACGAGAATATCGATACGGCCGTAACGCGCCACCACAGTTTCAACCATCGCAGCCACAGAACTCTCAGCCGTTAAATCCGCCGTCACATACAAACCACGTTCCCCTTCAGGGATTTGTTCCGCGAACAATTCGACCAATTTCTCGCGCCGCCGTCCCACCAACACCAAGGAACCGCCAGCTGCATAGAAAGCAAAACTCACCGCCTGTCCCAAATTACCAGCTGCGCCTGTCACCAAAATAACCTTTTCACTAAAATCAAACATAGCTTGCCTCCAACAAATTTATCTACACAAAGGGTAACACAATCTTCAGCATACACCCCGCCAACGCCTCGTAGCCGCAGTATCCTTACCGCGTCTTCTCTGCGCGGGCTACGTCTTTCCCAAGGCGATGCTTGAGTAAATACAGGTCAATTATTGCCCAGGTACGCTTGTAGCAGTAACATTCAACCTTATCGCAACTGCGAAGCAACGCACAAAGAATAAAAATCAGGGATTAATGAGACCATTATCTTTGCATATTTCTGATTTTGGAATAGTGCAAACACAGTGTGGGATTAAAAATCCTGATAATCCCTGACCATTTTAGCAAGGATCAATATGCCAATAAGTTCGCTCACACCTGAACAGTTAATTAAACGTTGTGACCCCACGCAATTCAATTTCGCCACAACGGCCGACTTACCCGCCAGTACCCATATCATCGGCCAGCCACGCGGCACACGTGCAATTGAATTTGGTATCGGTATGCAAAGTGAAGGGTACAATATTTTTGCATTAGGCGCACAAGGCACCGGCCGTACAACCGCTATCAAACATTTTTTAGAGACACAAACCAAACAGGAAACCGTGCCTGCTGATTGGGTTTATGTGCATAATTTCAAACGGCCGCACCAACCCCACGCACTCGCTTTTGCGCCGGGAACGGCCGTTGCATTTTATGACGATATGCGCCGTTTGATCCACACATTAAAACGCGAACTAGCCAATGCTTTTGATAGTGATGCCTACTTACACACAATCGAAAGTATCGAGCAAGATTATGAACAAGCCCAAAGCGAACTGCTTTTAAACATTCACCGTAAAGCATTAGAAAATGAGTTCATGTTGCTTGAAACAGCCTCCGGTTTAACCTTATCGCCCACACAAGATGGCCATCCGCTGTCAGCAGAAGTCATCCAACAGCTGCCAACGGCCAAACAAGCCGCCATCGAAAAACAACGCATCACCCTCAGCAGCGAATTAGACATCGCCTTGCATCAGATGAAAAAGTTGGATGTGCAAGCACAACAACAGATGAAAAGCACCGATCATGCCGTCGCCATCGCCGCCACCAGCCATCATATCGAGCAACTCAATGCCAACTATGCAGCTAACCCCGAAGTATTAACCTATTTGGATGCTATGATCCAGGATTTATTGGAGCAGATTGACAATTTACCATCGCCACTTTCAGCCACAACAACTTTTGATTTTAGCAAATATGCCGTTAACTTGTTTGTAGACAACCGGCAAACACGTGGCGCCCCTGTGATTGTAGAAACAAATCCAACGATTCAAGAGTTATTTGGCAGCCTGGAATATGAATTACGCGATGGCGTATTGGATACAAATCTGAGTCTGGCAAAATGCGGCTGTCTTCATCGCGCCAATGGCGGCTACCTGATTATCCATGCGTTGGATATGCTCAAGAAACCGCAGGTTTGGGAAGCATTAAAACGAGCGCTAACCGACCGCAAAATTTATATCCAAGCGGCACTCTCGTCTGAAAATGGGCCGCTATTAACAAAATCATTGAAACCCGAACCGATCCCTTTGGATATCAAATTGATTCTACTTGGCAGCCCAGACGTCTATTACGCCTTGTTTGACAAGGATGACGCATTTAACACATTGTTTAAAGTGCGGGCTGATTTTGATGATACGATGCCGCGCACGCCTGCTAATGAACAAGCGTATGCCCAATTTATCGCCACGCGCTGTCATGCCGAAACCCTGAATCATTTTGATCCGACTGGGGTCGCCCGGATTGTTGAGTTTGGCTCACGTTTGGCAGAAGATCGCACCAAGTTAAGCACTCATTTCGGTAAAATTGCCGACCTGCTACGCGAAGCAAGTTATTGGTCAACACACAACGGCCGTTCCACGGTCACAGATGGAGATGTCGATCAGGCATTGGCCGAACGCAGCTATCGCGCTAACCTCGCAGAGCAAGAATTACAAGAAGGCATCCTGAATGGTGAACTTTTTGTTACGACAAGCGGCACAGCCATCGGCCAGGTGAATGGCTTATCGATCTACGAAAGCGGCGACTATGAATTTGGGCAACCCAGCCGCATAACCGCACGGACATTTATGGGGGACAGTGGGGTCATCCATATTGAGCGTGAGACTCAAATGTCTGGCCCTATCCATGACAAAGGGGTATTGACCTTATATGGATATTTGGGCGGCATGTATGCCCAAAATCAACCACTTGCGCTCTCCGCCAGCATCACCTTTGAACAAACGTATGGTGAAGTTGATGGCGACAGTGCTTCATCCGCCGAGTTATATGCGCTGCTCTCTTGTTTGACCCGCCTGCCCATCAAACAATCCATCGCGGTCACGGGTTCAGTCAACCAGCATGGCAATGTGCAGTCGATTGGCGGTGTCAACGAAAAAATTGAGGGGTTTTTCAAAATTTGCCGGGCACGTGGCCTGACTGGCGACCAAGGGGTAATTATTCCAGCGGTCAATGTCGACGATTTGATGTTACATGCTGATGTGGTCACGGCCGTTGCCAATAACCAATTCCAGATTTGGGCTGTTCAGGATATCGATGAGGGTCTTGAATTACTCACAGGACTGCCCGCAGGTGTACGTGATGAGGATGGCGAATTCCCCCCCAACACGGTGCACCACGCCGCCCAGGAACGGCTCTATCATCTGGCCATCGACTTAAAAACATTCGGCGACAAAGATGACGAAGATGACGAGGATGAAGAACACAAAGAAAAATAAAAACCATTTGTAACTATACAGCCTGGCTGTGGCCGGTGTCCTCACCGCGACACTATCCGGCTCGGTCAGGAGACACGGCCGGAGCACCTGAATAGTTACAACCATTTTACAGATTTGTCTAATCTTGAAGATTAGACAAATCTTGTTGCAAGACAGCAGCCGTACGCAAAATCCCCACCACGCTCTTGGCATCTTGCAAACGGCCGTTTTGGGCCATCTCCATCAATTCAGACAAGGACATTGATACCACCTCAATTTCTTCATCAATATCTTGTGGCAGCGGGTCTGGCATCAAATCGCGAGCCAGATAGAGTGACATTAACTCATTAGACACACCGGGTGCGGGCCAAAATTCGCCCAACGGTTCTAAAGTTGCTGCTCGAAAACCCGTCTCTTCTTGTAATTCGCGCTGTGCACAACTTAACCACTCTTCATCCCAACCGCGTGTACCTGCCGGTAATTCCAAGATTATTTGCCGCAGGGCATGTCGATATTGGCGCAGCATCAAGATTTCATATCCACTCGCTGTTTCCACCAACGGCACCAAAACAACTGCACCCGGATGATCGATGAAAGCTTTTTCAACCACCACGCCATTGGCTAATGTATATGGCTCCAACCGTAAATTCCAAGATTTTCCATGCCAGACAATATTTGATTCGTTCATACGATTTGTAAACCCTCCATTATTGAATAACCAAAGACATCAGGGCGCACGAACAAGTTGTCAGAAGTGTCGTTCCCGCGCAGGTATGACAGTTGTTCACAGCCCCAGACATCATAACGATGCTAGTGTAAGCCAGATGCAGCAACGAGCAAATAGCAATTAAAGCAAGATTTGGCGCAATCGGCTTGTCAAACAATGATCCTCAAGTATATTTATGCACCAATTCGATAAGGAGAAAGGAATGACATTTAATTTTGATGTAGAAACCAATAAAAAAGGGACTCACAGCATCAAGTGGGAGTTTTTGTTTGAAAACGGCCGTCCAATTTATGGCGACCATGCCGATCCGAAACATGGTAGCGAGCGTATTTTACCATTGTGGGTTGCGGATATGGACTTTCGCTGTGCGCCACCCATCATTGAAGCCATACAAAAACGGGCTGAGCAGGGTGTTTTTGGCTATTGTATGCCAGCAGAATCTTATTATGAGGCGGTTATAGAATGGGTATCACGGCGTTATGGTTGGCAAATCGAACGTGATTGGATTGTGTTGACACCGGGTGTTGTGCCAGGGATTAATATGCTCATACAATCGCTTATGCAGCCGGGTGATAAAGTACTCGTACAACAACCCGTTTACCATCCATTCTTTTCAGCTATCAAAAATAACGGCTGTGAGCTTGTGTCAAATTCGTTGGTTTATGATAACGGCCACTTCGACTCCGCTCAGCACAGGCATTACCACATGGATTTTGATGATCTAGCTGAAAAAGCAGCCGATCCAGCCGTTAAAATGGCGATTTTGTGCAGTCCGCACAATCCAGTCGGTCGCGTATGGACAGTAGACGAGCTAACACGTTTCGGTGAAATCTGTCTGGATAATGACGTTTTGATTGTCTCGGATGAAATCCATTGTGATTTGATCCACACAGGCAATACCTTCACATCTTTTGCCGCCATCAGTGAGCGCTTTGCCCAAAACAGCATCATTTGTACCGCACCCAGCAAAACATTTAATATCGCTGGTTTAAAGACCTCCAATATCATCATTAGAGATGAAGCGGTACGCACAAAATTTGCAAAAGGCATTTTGCGTAACGGTCTGATGGGTGCGAACACATTCGGTGTTGTGGCCACGGAAGCGGCTTACCGGCATGGCGAACCGTGGTTAGAAGCAGTGATGGCCTATATCGAAGAGAATTTTCGTTTTATGTCAGATTATTTCGCAGAGCATCTGCCCCAACTGCACATCGTAAAGCCGGAAGGCACTTATCTAGTTTGGGTCGATTGCAGTGCCTTAAACCTGAAGCCCGACGCACGTAAAAAGCTGCTCATGCAAGAAGCGCATGTATTCCTGAATGAGGGCAAAGTTTTTGGCAAAGAAGGGGAAGATTTTGAGCGATTCAACCTGGCATGTCCACGTTCAATTTTGGCAGAGGCGTTGGACAGAATTAGAACGGCCGTTGCAACCCTAGAACCAGCACTTTAATCAAAAAAACGTGTCATGCCGAACGCAGTGAAGCATCCCGAGGCTCTGGATATGCAATATAGGCGGGGTGCTTCACTGCGTTCCGCTACTTCAAACTTGTGTAGGCGCTTACGCGCCTACATCGACAAAAAGTTGTCGATGTTTTTTGGACACTGA
>CAYGMR010000318.1:0-775 GCA_964350725.1 uncultured Ardenticatenaceae bacterium
ATGTACCGTATGTTCAGGAATATCAATCAGTTGCCCCACACCCTCATCATAATTTTTTAACCATGGTTTATCGGAATACGAAAGGCTCATCTTTTCCCCTTTGGAAAACCCTATTCTGTAAGACAACTTTACAAAGTTATCTTACAGAATAGGGGTCAATTATCTTTTGACCTCAGTATATCATAATTTTGATGACAAAAAGGCAAATCTAGCGGCCCTCAGCAGCCAAGGCGCGTTGATAACAGGCATGGGCATACACAATCACGCCAGCGCTCCAAGTGAGGGGCGCTTCAGAGGTGTACCAGAATGTCTGTAACGGCCGTCCATCCTCTCCATACACCTCATGCACCACACCATCACGGACAATCAAATCGTAAATACGATGCAATAATATGCGTGCCTCCGCCAACCGTTCAACGCGCGTCAAAGCCACAATGTGCCAGCCGCCCAACCACAACCAGGCAGCCGTCGTATGATAATGCGGTATGCCACCCAACCGATTTTCAATCGCCACATATTGGCTGCCATAAGGCTGATCTGTCACCTGTGTTGGCACAGGATCAGGCATGTTTAAATCACGCATTTTGTCCAAAATCGCGTGACTTTGTGCTTTTGAGGCCAAGCCCCAGGCGACGGCTAATAAATTGCCATCACTGTTGAGCAGTTCAAATTGCTCACTGGTAATGTAATACCCTAACTCGTCGCGCCAAAAATGATCGTTAATGGCTGCTTGCAAGCGGTCCGCCTGCATCGAAAATTGTTGGTGATCTTCATC
>CAYGMR010000318.1:785-6960 GCA_964350725.1 uncultured Ardenticatenaceae bacterium
GAGCTTAATTGTCTTTTCTGCTAGTACCTGTGCATCTTCATCATAGCCATATTTAACGGCCGTTTGCGCCAACTCATGCAGGGCCTTCCAATACAACACATTGGCATACAACACACAACCCACGCGGTTGATGCTGTCAGCCCAATCGGTGTAGGCGCCTTGATGCAACAAACCATCCTCATGTAACGCTTGTTTTTCTAACCAGGCCACCGCTTTTTTTAAGGCGGGCCAATGCGCCTCAAAAAAAGAGTCATCATCATAATGCCGTAAATAGTTGAGCGCGGCCACAACCAACAGCGCATTGCCATCCAGCGAAATAGTATTATGCGCCGTCATCATTTTGGGACGAATGGGTCTATCGATAGGCTGCTGACGACCAAACAAGGAATGTAAATACCGATTGAAGGCTCTGGTAGATGTCACTTTTACCGGAAATTGACCATCTTCGGATTGATTGATCAAAAAGACTTCCAAGGACTCGCGGGTCGCCCGTACTTCGTTGAGTTCCAACAATCCAAAACTAGCAAAGCCAAAATCACGCGCCCATGGTTCGCGGAAGTTACGCATGCCTGCGCACAAGACCTGTTTTTGACGACCATCAGGCAATGTGCGGCGTTCAATACCAGCACGCAAATCTGCCGAGGCGATCTGCATCGCTTTTTCGGCTTGCGATAAACGGTTATCAATGCGCCCTTCCATCACGGTGCGCACCAACGGCGGCCGCCCCAATAAACGCAGCCAATAGGAGATGATATACCAGCTTATGGCTCCTAATAAAAATGCGATTGTCGTGGGCAGAAACGGCCGTAGTTTGTTGCGCGACCCATTAAGAAAATTATTATTCATTTCAGAGTTGCTCCGATGTTAATTGTTTTTCTGTATAGCCTAGCATAACAAAGCGTAAAATCTAACCAATGATGCTATATTCATACTGCCCACGTACCGGATCATTTTCAGCAAAACGCGCAAAGCGGAAAAGCTGCGTATCAAAAGGCACTGTTTTTTCACCTGTGATCAGATCAGCCATCATCACACCCACAGCCGGCCCCAGCTTAAAGCCATGTCCGCTAAAGCCGCTGCACACATAGAAGCCGCTGCCAGCGGGTAATTCGTCGATAATTGGATGCCAATCGGGGGTAATCGCATACAACGACGCATAGCCACCCGTATAGCCAGCCGCTTCCATCGGCGGATAGCGGCGCACCAAACGCTCACCCGTTTCCAGTACAAACTCGTCATCAACCCCTTGTGGGAAATTATCAGGATCAACAATTGCGTCGGCTTCGGACGGGTCAATCAGACCGACCAAAGTCAAGTTACCGGTTTCAGCGCGGAAATAGGTGGCATTGATAAAATCGGCGAAAACAGGATGTGGTTTTTCATAACCAGGCGGACGCTTGAAAAAGGAGACTTGCACGCGGCAAGCATCGATCGGCACATCCACGCCAGCTAGTTTGGCGACTTGTGCGCCCCAGGCACCGCCGCAGTTCACAACTACAGGCGCGTCATAAGATTTATCGTTTGTATCTACGCCTACAACTTTTTCACCAGCGAATCGAATTTTGGTAACGGCCGTTTCCCCCAAAATCACAACCCCCGCCCGCTTCGCAGCTGCTGCATATGAAGTCACTGTCAAATAAGGATCAGCATAACCGCTTTCAGATTCATACGCTGCCGCCACTAAGTCGGTGCGGTCCAAACCAGGCATCAATTCATCCAACCGGTCAGAAGAAATCATCTCGGTTTGTATGCCCAGACTTTGTTGCAAGGCAACGTTAGCTTCTAAACCCGCCCGATCTGCTTTAGGCGCAACCGCGACAAACCCAGTCGTCGTAAACCCAGACTCGCCGCCAATTTCCGCATCGAAGTTTTGGAATATGCGCAGACTGTATAAAGCCATGCGTGCCGTGGTCTCATTGGAATAATGTTGGCGAATAATCGCTGATGATTTACCGCTCGGCCCATTGCCAACAATATCTTTCTCCAATAAGACCACCTGCAAACCACGCCGCGCCAACTGCAAAGCGGTAGCGCAGCCCATAATGCCGCCGCCAATAATAATCACATCAAATTTATTTTTAACCCCTTGCGCAAAGTAGGGTAATGGCGCGCCATTACCCTACAGATGGTGATTCCTCCATAAAATCCTGAAGAGCCTTCTTCTTTTAATCCACAACACCCGCATCAACCATCGCCAAATACACCTAGCTGTGGCCGGTGTCCTCACCGTGCCACCACCCGGCTCGGTCAGGAGACCGGCCGGAGCACATGGATAGTTACAAAAGTTCTTTGTACATTCTGTGCCTTTGCTGTGAATTTCCTTTTTACTCCACAATACCCGCATCAACCATCGCCAAATATACCTTCTCAGCCGAAAATGGGGGCCCGACCAGGCGCACACCAACAGCAGCATAAATCGCATTGCCCAAGGCCGCGATTGTAGGAATCATGGGATGTTCACCCACGCCACGCGCACCCCAGGGGCCATCAGCTTGTGGCACCTCGACAATGATGCTTTCAATCACCTGTGGCACATCGGCGGCGGTGGCTATGCGATAATCTACAAAGCTTGGATTCTGCATCACGCCTTCTTCAAGCTGCATCTCCTCGAAAATCGCCGAGCTCAAACCTTGCATGAAACCGCCTTCAATTTGCGCTTCCACCAAGTCAGGATTGATCGCCTTACCAACATCAAAAGCAGCTACGCCCTTCAATACCTCAATTTTGCCGGTAACCAGGTCGATTTCGATATCCAGACCCTGCGCACCAACAGTGTAATGTACAACTGCACGCTCACCCTGTCCAGTTTCAGCATCTAATCCAGTGACATAGGTAGGCATAAAACTGCCACGGCCGACTATCGGGCCACCTGTCCATGCGGTGAAATCATCATTAGGCAAACCATAAATCACTAAATCACGCAACGGTGTTTCGTTCTCGCTTTTGTAGGAAACGACAATGCCCTCGACAATATCCAAATCCTCAATATCTTCATCCCAGGCTTCCGCCACCACTTCCAAAATTTGATGTCGCGCATCGCCTGCTGCAAGTTTGATGGCGTTGCCCATGCTCCAGGTCAAACGACTGGCGACGGTTTGCCATTCGTAAGGGCTGTATTGGGTGTCAACCGGTCCGGCAATACGCACCCACTCATAGGGAATGCCCAGTGTGGCAGCTGCGATTTGCGCTCCGGCGGTGAAGGTTCCTTGACCGATTTCTTGGCCACCAATACTTAATGTGGCTGTGCCGTCTTCGTTCATTTGCAAGCGTGCGCTGGAACCGGCATTGGGCGGCATGGCGGGTGCTTTCCAGGCCAGAGCAATACCCTTGCCGCGTTTTTTGCCGGGGCCGCTGGCAGGTGCCGGTTTGCCCCAATCGAGTGCGGCCGCCACTTTGTCGATGCATTCTTGCAAACCATGCGGATGCATGGTCATGCCGGTAACTAATTTGTCGCCAGCAGAGACACAGTTAAGCTTGTTAAAGGCTACTTTGTCCATGCCGATCTTTTCGGCGAGTTCGTCCATACATTGGTCAACGGCCGTATGTAATTCCGACATGCCAAAGCCACGATACGCGCCGCCGATAGGATGGTTGGTATAGACACACAAGCTGTCTGTTTTGACGTTGGGAATATCGTAGGGCCCCGTGCTGCTGTAGCCGCCAGCACGTGTGATGTTGACGCCATATTCGGTCGAGGCACCGCCATCCCAATACATCATATTTTCCATCGCCAACAAGTTGCCATCCGCATCACAACCGACCTTCATGTTGATGACGAGACCTTGACGCACAAAATTGGTATAAAACTCTTCTTCACGGGTCAGACGCACTTTGACGGGACGGCCGTTGGCTTTCGTCGCCAGCGCCACCGGCAGCGCTTCCATCGTCACCCCAGCTTTACAACCAAAGCCGCCACCCACATAAGGTGCGATTACACGAATATCACTCTGCGACATGTCGAGCGCCTTAGCGAAGCTGTTGCGCTGGGCAAAAGGTGATTGAGAGGCTGCCCACACAGTTAGTTTGCCATCTTCACTCATCTGTGCCACAGCCACATGTGGTTCGATAGGCACATGCTGCACATGCGGCACACGGAATTTGCGCTCCACAATGGCGGCACAATTTTCCCAGGCCGCTTCAACATCCCCTTTGCGAATCTTAAAATGGTTGGCGATATTGGTACCGGCTTGTGGAAAGATGAAATTGGGCACTTCGTAATCGGCTAGATTGGGATGAATGAGGGGTGCTTCGGGCGTCGCGCCATATTCCGGATCAAACACAGGTTCAAGAAGCTCATATTCGACTTCAATCAAGTCAACTGCTTTTTCGGCGATTTCTTCAGAAACAGCCGCCACTGCCGCCACCGGTTCACCCACAAACCGCACCCGATCGCGTGCAAAAATGTATTTGTCTTTCAAATAGAGGCCGATATGGTTGGGAAAATCAGCACCCGTGACGACGACTTTTACGCCAGGATAGTTTTCAGCAGCACTGGTGTCGATCGCTTTGATCAGGGCATGGGGATGTGGACTGCGTTTGATACGGACGTAGAGCAAATCCTTGCCAAAGCGAATGTCGTCAGCATAAATCGCCGCACCTGTCACTTTCTCGTCTACATCATTACGCCGCACACTCTCACCGACAGGGCCGCGTGGTTTCTCAAGTTTAACCAGTTGCATAGGAATTCTCCTTAAAAAAAGACCGCATAGTTGTGTTGAAGTACATAAAAAATGGAAGTAAATTTCGTGAATCTTTATGAGCTTCCAACAATGGTCGTTCCTTATTTCACAATGAGTACATACATAATACTGTCGTTTACAGGAATAATCGATACTGATGCAGAGGCATCATTTTGTTGAAATATCATCATTAATGCACCGGTTTGCCCCTCGCCAATAGCTAAAAGCTCCCATCCTGCGTTATTCATTTCATTTGCATAATAACTTTGAACTTCATCTTGACTGGCCTCAACAACAAAAGAGTAACCAAGCTCATCACCTTCACCGGCAATTGCCTGGGGCATGATAGCAACACCTTGCCATTCAGATACGGGTGCGCCTACGGGAATCGGTAGAGGAAAATCTGGGTCTGGTTCAATAGAAGTTGTTTCCTCTGTATTTTCCTCTTTTTCAGCGGTTGCTGTCGCTGTTAATGTAATAGTCGCAGTTGGTGTATTCGATGGCTCTATCGTCGGTGTATTTGTCGGATAAGGTGTCTCTGTTGGATAAGGTGTCTCTGTTGGTTGCGGTGTAGGTATGTCCGTGTTGGTAGGAATTGGAGTGTTTGTAAATGTTACCGAAGGCTGAGCAGTTGGAGTTGAGGTCGGTTGTATACTAATGCTTTCCTCGCCGCCACATGCAACAAGAAACATGACTCCTAACATGATTAAGCCACTCAATATAATTTTATTCACAACTTTTTCTCACCTCACCCTGCTGCCTGTAAACGGGCCGCTTGTTTGATGCCCTCAACAATGCGTACATAGCCGGTACAACGGCATAAATTGCCCACCAATGCTTCGCGAATAGCCTCTTCATCAGGATCAGGGTCATTATCTAACAAAACCCGTGCCGAAATCAAAACCCCTGGCGTACAAAAGCCACATTGCACGCCCCCGGCCTCAATCAACGCAGTCTGCACCGGGTCAAGCCGCCCATCATTTGATAAGCCTTCAACTGTCACAATTTCGCCACCATCACATTCAACCGCCAGCACAAGGCAACTGTTGACGGCTTCGCCATTCAATATGACGGTACAGGCACCACATTCTCCCGCAGCGCAACCATTCTTTGTTCCAGTTAAAACGAGCTCTTCACGCAACATCTGCAGCAAGGTCATATGCGAAGGCACATTAACCATTTCAAGTTCGCCATTGACACTAAAAGAAATTTGATGGAATGTCATTGTTGGATTTCCTCCCATACGGCCGTTACTGCCTGTTTAACGAGATTTCTCACCATCAGCTTGCGATAGCGTGCCGAGCCGCGTGTGTCACTGATAGGATTACAACTATTCATAGCAACCTCAGCCGCCCACGCAATCGTTTCGTCGTTGATTAGATTCTGCGCCAAAACGCCTTCTGCTGCGAAGGGTATCCATGGAATCGGAGCTACCGATGTGAGGGCCAATAAAACGCGATAGCCTGAAGGCGTATATCCGTTTTTATAACAGAGGG
>CAYGMR010000319.1:0-1300 GCA_964350725.1 uncultured Ardenticatenaceae bacterium
TTTGTGCTCAATTGAGTAATCGATTGAAATTGAATGGTTTAGTAAAATTGCTTTTAAATAGATCTTTTGGTGATTAGAGCGTCGAGGTCACACCCGGTCCCATCCCGAACCCGGCAGTTAAGTTCGACAGCGCTGATGGTACTTGGGGGGTAGCCCCCTGGGAGAGTAGGTCATTGCCAAAGGATCTTTTTTTTATGGACTTATTGGCCCCCTCATTGTGAGGGGGCTTTTTTTGTTTAAAGTGAATTTATGAATACAATGACCCGCTATGCATGAATACATCGATCTTTTAAGAAAAAATGCCAATTATCGTAATTTATGGTTGGGGAGCGTTGTTTCTCAACTGGGTGATTGGTTTAATCTGATTGCTTCAGCTGAGTTGATTACATCGCTTACTGATAGTGGCGTTGCCGTCAGTTCTCTGTTTTTGGCACGTTTTTTGCCTTTGTTTTTGTTTAGTCCCTTTGCTGGCGTGCTGGCAGATCGTTATAGCCGGCGGGCGATTATGATTATCACGGACATTTTGCGTGCGGCGACGGTTGCCGCATTTTTGTTGATCAAAACGCCTGATCAATTATGGATGTTATATACCCTAACGATTTTGCAGTTTGTTTTAAGTGCATTGTTTACACCGGCGCGATCAGCCGTATTGTCTAATGTTGTACCGAAAAAAGATTTAGTGCCGGCAAATGCATTAGATAGCCTGACTTGGAGCACGATGCTGGCTTTGGGTGCTTTTTTGGGTGGCGTGGTGGCAGCCTTGTTTGGGGCGCGTGTTGCGTTTATTGCTGATGCTGGCACTTTTTTGCTTTCGGCATTTTTTATCAGTCGCATTGTGATTGTTGCCCCACGGGAACGAATAAAGTCAGATCATAGTGGTTTTTTGGATTTCGTGGATGGCTTTCGTTATTTATGGCGGGATCCGTTTATTTTGGGTATTGCTTTGGCGAAGGCAGGTGGTTCACTTGTTTGGGGTGCCATCAATGTACTTGAGATTAATTTTGCCAATGAAGTGTTTCCACTTGATCGCACGGCTTTAGGACAATCTTTGAGTATTTCTGATAGTGGGACTGCGACATTAGGGATCATTTATATGGTGAGTGGCATTGGGACGGGGTTGGGTCCGATTTTTATGCGGCGGCGTTTAGGTGACAGATTACCGCGATTGATGGTAGGTATCACGATTGGTTTTGGCTTGTTGGCTTTTGGTATTGGTCTTTTAAGTGTGTCACAAAGTCTAGGCGTTTATTTGTTTGCTACGTTGATCCGTACTGTAGGATCGGGAACAATCTGGGTGTTT
>CAYGMR010000319.1:1341-5393 GCA_964350725.1 uncultured Ardenticatenaceae bacterium
ATGTTGACGTTGACACAATCTATTTCGGTGTTTAGTGCCGGTTATATGCTGGATGTGTTGGGATTGAATGTGCGCCAGACAACGGCCGTTATGGCTTTTTCAGGCGTGATCGTTTTATCTGTTTGGCTTTTGTTTGCACTGCGACAACGCAGAACTGTGCAGTCTATGGTATTTCAGAAGTAAAGGCACGGGGCAAACGGGTCTGGCCGACCAATTGTATATCCCCGTGCCATACATTACCGAACTTTTTATGCTTTGCCTAGTACGGCCGCGAGGAGTGCCATACGGATGAACATGCCGTTTTGTACCTGGCGGAAATAAGCGGCACGCGGGTCGCTGTCAAGCGCGTAATGGATTTCACCAACACGGGGCAGGGGATGCATGATAATCATCTTTTCTTTTGCCTGTGTCATTAATTCCGGTGTGATTTCGTAATGGTCTTTGACCTCTTCATATTGTGCCAGATCGGCGAAGCGTTCTTTTTGTACGCGGGTGACGTAAAGCACATCAACATTTTCGATGACATCAGCAACATCATGGGTCTCACGTACAGGAATACCTTTGTCGATGACCTGGTTCATATAACTAAGTGGCATACGCAAGATTTCAGGTGAAACGAAGGTAAGTCTGATATCAAAATGGAGTAATAATTTTGTGAGCGAATGCACAGTACGGCCGTTTCTCAAATCACCAACCATCGCTATCTTCAAACCATCGACTTTGCCTAACTCCTCACGAATTGTGAAAAGGTCTAATAACGCCTGGGTCGGATGTTCACCCGCACCATCGCCAGCGTTAATGATAGGCACATCTGCATAATCAGCAGCTAATTGTGCTGCGCCAATTTGGGGATGGCGCAGCACAATCGCGTCGGAATATTGCTCCAGTGTGCGAATTGTGTCTGCCAAAGTTTCGCCTTTGCTGACAGAGCTGAATTGCACACCTTGTGTGATCGGAATAACAGCACCGCCCAGGCGTTCCATGGCGGCAATGAAGGATGAACTCGTACGCGTGCTGGGTTCATAGAACAATGCGGTGAGGACGTTGCCTTTTAGCAGATCAACTTCACCAACACGCTGCACCATTTCGCGCATTTCACGGGCACGTGCAAAAATATAGGCCAATCGCTCTCTATCAAATTGATCGACAGAAAGGATGTCCCTGTTTGAAAAGCCATTGCCTAAAACGGTTTTTGTAGGTAATTCAGCATAATTGAATAAGGGCGGTAAGGTCTTTGTTTGCATCTTGAATAATCTCCTTAAATATTTTTGTAATAAATAGGCTTGATGATGTGGTAAATGATTTGATATTTTGCAGTTGTAAATAAAACATGTGCGGGTGGTGCGGTGGCAAAAAAAAAGCCTAATCCGTAAGGATCAGGCTATCAATCGCGCTATTGTGGCAAAAACAGGAAGCGTAATTAGTTTACTTATTCGATTTTCCGACGCATGTATTTTTATCATTTTTTGCACCGGGATCGAAGTGTAACATGATTGTTATATGTTGCCAAAAAGACTTGAATTTGGTCAGAAAAATGGGGTGGTCATGAGAATGTGTCACATGCAGCGGTGAAGTGCCAACATGGCAATATCATCCGAGGTTTCGGCTTTGGCAGAAAAATCGCCAACGGCCGTTTCTAATGCATCTACGATGGCTACGGCCGTTTGTTGTTTATGGGCAAGCAAGATATCGAGTAACTTTTGCAAACCAAAAAAAGCGCCTTCTGCATTACGCGCTTCCGTAATACCATCTGTATAAGCAAAAAGCGTGTCTCCGATTCCTAGCGAAACCTCCCCCACCGAAAATAGTGCATCTGGGCGTAAACCCAGTGCAGGGCCAGTTGGCATTAATTTGGAGCGGATGCCCTGCTCATTCAGTATGATTGGGGGCACATGGCCACAATTGACATACCTAATTTGGCCGTTCGTTGGGTCTAAAATGCCAAAAACGAGTGTTGTGAAGACATGTGTATCTCCATGATTACTACCGATGTAAGCATTCGTCAGGCGAATGGCATCTAAAATCGCATCTGTATCGGCGATATGAAACGGCCGTTTACCGGCCAGGAGAGCACGTACCCGATCTTCTGCCGGGGCATGGCGCGTGCTCAAGTAATAATGTTGTTGGATCGAAGCACGCAATAAACTACGTACCAGCGCCATAAACATCGCCGCACCAATCCCTTTGTCACACACATCTCCAATCACAAAACCCAGTTTGCCAAAAGGCATGGGGAACAGATCATAAAAATCACCAGCAACTTCATGGGCGGGGTGGAAACGTGCCACCAATTCCCAACCGGGCGGTTGTGGTAAATGGGCAGGGAAGAAGCTGGCTTGAATTTTGCGACCAATTTCTAGTTCTTGTTTGAAGCGCAGCAATGATGCTTCACGTTTACGTAAGTTGCGATTGTGTAAGGTGATCGCCGCCAAAGAAGCCATCGCTTCTGCTACAAGTTGATGATAGGCATCAAAGGGGATGATCGCTCCAGTTGACCCATCCTGCGCATTGATCAACTGTAAAACTCCAATGACATCTTGATTCGCAAGTGGAACCGTCAAACAAGAGACTGAATGATATTCATTTTGGGCATCAAAACGCTTTGTACCCGAGAAATCAAAGCCGCTATCATCGTAAATATCACCGATATTGATGGTGTGCCCTTCTAGAGCAACATAGGTGATAACATTTGTATGGTTGGGCGCACCCATTGCATCAAATAAGGGGATGTCATTATGCGGAACTTGTTGGCCAGTTGTGCCGCCATAAGAAAGATCTAACGATTCTGTGCGTGCAAACGCAGAACGCAAGAAATTACCATCAACACGCAAGAAAAGCCGCCCTACATCAGCGTTACAGATCGCCATCGCTTGCAGGACAATGCGTTCAAGCAAGCGTTCGTAATTCTGTTCAGTGGACAGGGCGATGCCTAATGGCAAAATTTGCAGACGCAAATCATCAGCTAATTTTTCGAGTTCATTAAACGCAAATAAAGTGGAAGCGGCTTGTTCTTGCAAGCGTTTGGAGCGTATATGTGCTTGCACGCGTGCTTTGAGTAAAGCTGGTTCGGTGGGTAACAACAGGTAATCTGTGGCTCCATTTTGTAAACAACGCAGTAAATTAGGCACCTGTTCTTGTGTGCCAGCCACAATGACTGGGGTGACAACGTTTTCTTGCATTTGTTCCAAGCATTCTTGCGCGGCAGCGTCGGTTTGGATCAAGCTGACATCCAACATGATTAAATCAAACATGCCAGTGGCAACCATTTGGCGTGCATGTTTTAACTCATTGGTCATTGTAACCGCATAGAGACCAATTTGATGCAGGGCATCGCCCAGTTGGGTCAATGTGATGGTGTCGTTGCTAACAACGAGCAATTGGGCGTAGGTTGGTTTCATGATTGTTTTTGTTTTTGAATGATAAATGTGCTGCGATTGTGTCCTTGATGTTGGCAATAATGGAATTTGTCTACACTGCGCAGGGCGAGGTAGATGCCGAGGCCGCCGGGTTCACGTTCGTGCAACGGCCGTTCCAAATCAGGTGACGCAACTTGACGCGGATCATAGGACAACCCGCTGTCTTCAAGAATGATTTTCAATGTATGTGGCTGCATTACGGCCGTAATTGTTAAATCACCCGTTAAACCTGCTTCTTCGTAACCGTGTAAAATAATATTCGTTGTGATTTCGTCGACAGCTAAGCTTAGATAATAAGCGGTTTTTTCGTTTAAATCAGCAGCTTCAGCCGCACGCAGCACATAATCAGTAATGGCTGTAATCGATTCGAGTTTGCCCGTAACAGTTAAAGAATCCATAGTAGTTAACGGCCGACCAGAATAACAACTGAACGTGGTCCTAACGCAAGTTGTTCAGGGTCATCTAGCGCTCGCGCCTGGCCAGGCTCACAAATATCATTTGGGGCTGGCAAACTGGTATTGGCGAATTGATGCCAGGTCAATCCTTTGGGCAAACGTGGCAAATCAAATGTGTGTGCATCCCAATGCATATTCATACCAACATAAATATAATCATCAGGCTGTTTGCCGGCACGAG
>CAYGMR010000319.1:5403-6941 GCA_964350725.1 uncultured Ardenticatenaceae bacterium
TGCGAAATGCGATGCAATTCTTAACAAAGCGCAGCATATCTACTTCTGTTTCCAGACGTGTCCAATCAAACCAGGTTAATTCATTGTCTTGACAATAGGTATTGTTGTTGCCTTTTTTCGTGCGTGCGACTTCATCGCCCATTAAGATCATGGGCACGCCCTGACTAACCAATAAAATAGCCACTGCATTTTTCATCAACCGCCGCCGCAAAGCCAAAACCGCAGGGTCATTGGTTGGCCCTTCGTGGCCACAATTCCAACTGCTGTTGTGGTTGTGACCGTCGCGATTATCTTCACCATTGGCAGCATTATGTTTTTCATTATATGCAAAAAGATCTGCGAGTGTAAAGCCATCATGGGCTGTGATGAAATTGATAGAGGCTGTTGGGCCGCGTTCGGCATACATATTAGGCGCGCCTTGAATTTGGAAAGCGATTTCTTGCACTTGGCCAGCGTCACTTTTGATAAATTTACGCAGGGTATCGCGGTAGCGATCGTTCCATTCCGACCAACGGCCGTAATCTGGAAACGACCCTACTTGATATAAACCACCAGCATCCCAGGCTTCAGCGATTAGCTTGGTTTTGCCTAAAATAGGATCATAAGCCAATGCTTCTAGCAACGGGGGATTGGGCAAAGGTGTGCCATGGGCGTCGCGCCCCATGATCGAGGCCAAGTCAAAACGAAAGCCGTCGATATGGTATTCAGATACCCAATAGCGTAAACAATCGAGCACCAAATAACGCACTACAGGATTGTTACAGTTCATGGTGTTACCGCAGCCGCTGAAATTTTGATAACGGCCGTCTGGTCGCAGCATGTAATAGGTTTTGTTATCCAATCCCCGGAAAGAGATGTTCTCGCGGTCTTCGCCACCCTCGCCTGTATGGTTAAAAACAACATCCAAAATGATTTCGATCCCATTTTTATGTAACTCTTTGACCAACGCTTTGAGTTCATCAACCTGCATACCAAATTTGCCAGATGCTGCGTAACCCGCCTTTGGTGCAAAAAAACCGATGGTGCTGTAACCCCAATAGTTCTTCAAGTTTTCGCCGGTTTTGGGATTGACAAATGTATTGTCGAATTCATCGAATTCATGGATTGGCATCAGTTCAATTGCATTCACCCCCAACGCCTTAAGATACGGAATTTTTTCACGCAAACCCGCGTAAGTGCCTGGATGTTTGACCCCAGAGGAAGGATGGGCTGTTAAACCACGAACGTGCGCTTCATAAATGATCAAATCTTCGAGTGGGGTTTCAAGCGCACGATCTCCTTGCCAATCAAAATCATCATAAACTAATTGAGCATGCAAAGGGTAAAGTTCGCCGTTTTCATCTTTTTCGCCCCAGACATTGCGTCCACCGATGGCTTTGGCATAGGGATCGAGCAAGATGGTTTCCTTATTGAAGTGATGACCTAAATGGGGTTGGTTGGGACCATCCATGCGCAATCCATATTCGATAATTTCGTAATCAAGGTCAAAAACAACCATCGAAAAAACATTGCCGATGCGAAATTCTTCAGGAAAGGGG
>CAYGMR010000320.1:0-3243 GCA_964350725.1 uncultured Ardenticatenaceae bacterium
ATCGTTTTCGCCATGGGGGCGGTGAGGTTGCTTTGCATGCTCTTCATTGGCTGCATCGAGAACAAACTTATTGACCTGACGTTTGTGGCTGGACTGGCTTATGTATTGACCTTCATTGATGGCGTGGCTCCCATTTCGAAATTCCAGACCACCTTCCAGGAGCCGGGGAATATCATTTCAAGCACAGATGCTTTTTGGAATGGCATGTATGTGATGTCGCAGCAGGTCAACTGGTGGGGTGCGGCGGCCTGGGCAGGCTTCATCTTTGCCGCCATCCTACGCAAACCTTGGGCGGTGGCGTTGGGCGTCTTTGCCGCCAGCATGTCGATAATCGGCGGGTACCCCATGGGCATCTACAACGTGACAGAAGTCGGGCGCTTCTCTATGTTTTTGCCCGCGCCCCTCATCAGCACGATTTTGCTCATTGTGATTTTGCTACCCGGTACACAAAGGCTTATTGTCGGTCAGCAGGAAGCATCCTGATTATTCAGCAGTCTCCTTAACATAGACGTTCAACTTCTCAAAGAAGTTGAACGTCTATAAGGGAGAGGGGAAGCAGTATGAAGATTAAGAAGCAGTATTTTCCCATTATCATCGTGATTACGTTTGTGGTGTTTGTTCTTGTAGGGTTACTGTTGGGCTTCCGGCCCACACATGGCGGCGGTGGGCATAACGTGGTTGTGCCTTTTGTGACGGTAGCGCAAACGGCCGTTTCCCCCCTTATCTCATGAAAACACGTCCCTACTCACTCCCCCGGTCTCGACGCTGGCTGCAAGGCACGGCCGTTCTCGGCACCTTCTTGATCGGCCTGCGCCACATCATGCCCGGTGAAGCCTCAAGCGGCGGTTCCTTCGATGCCTTCTGTCCTTTTGGCGGCGTAGAAACATTGCTGCCCTATCTCCTGACCGGACAGACGCTGAAAACCACCAATCTGCTCAACTTTTCCCTGTTATTGGGCGTGGTGGGTGTTTCCCTGCTGGCTGGCCGCGCCTTTTGTGGTTGGCTATGTCCGCTGGGGGCGGTACAAGATGGTCTGGCCTGGCTGGCGCGCCGACTGAGTGGCGAAAAGCGCCATATTCGCGGCAAAAAAAGTGCGGCGCGCTTCCCGACCAAACTGCCATCCACGGCCGATAGGTGGCTGCGCAATGCCAAGTATCTGATTTTGGGGTTGATTGTCTGGGTGAGTGTAACGGCCGTTTATCCCCCTCTGCATTTCATGTGTCCCGTCCGCGCCGTTTTTAGCTTTCAACTCAAGACGCCGCTGCTGTGGAGTGTGCTCATCACCTTCATCGTTACCTCGCTGTTGGTAGAACGGTTCTGGTGCAAATATCTATGTCCGCTGGGCGCCTTAATCGCAGTGACCAACAAGTTTTCGCCTCTCCACATCGCCGTCGATCAGGAACGCTGCAACCAATGCGGTCGCTGTGATGTTGAATGTCCTATGGACATTATTGAGGTCAGCGCCAATACCCGCGATGCTGAATGTATTCGCTGCTTGGAATGCATAGAAACTTGCGCCCGCCAGGAGACAGTTACGCTGGAGTTAGGCAAAATTCGCTGACGTTTTGCCTTTTGTCAAAGACAACGCAGTCAAGCATCTGTTATAATTTTCACAAACGAAACGGCCGTGAACTAGTTGCTTTGTTTCACGGAACAGGAGCCTTTTTATGGATGCACTAGCCAAACGATTTGATTATTTATTCCGCTCTACCAGAGGCTTGACTTTGGTGGCGATGGCGACCGTGGCGATTATAACGGCCGTTTTTGGCATGTTGTCCGGGCCGATGGTGGAGTGGGGGGTCAAAGACATCACCGTCAATCTGCTCAACTTACAGTTGGTCGAGGCGGAGCGGGAAGGGCGCATCATCATGCTCTACCACACCATCGCTATGACCATCGTCGCCATCGAGGTGTACTTTATGACAGAAATATTGCCTATGAAGCGCCACGAACAGACCATCATCAACGGCACGATTACGGTGGGGTATCTCACGGCCGCTATTTTTGGCCTTCTTTTCGCCTACTGGGGGCATAACTTCATCTTTCATGGGCTGTTTATTTTAGGACAATCGTTGGTCTTTTTTTCTGGGATTCTCCTGGCGGCGGCCCTTTGGCCTTGGAAAAAGGAATACCGACTGGCCGCCGATTCCCCTTACGCCCATCTCAAAAATGGCGTGAGCCTGGAACGGTTGGCCTTCTTTGTCATGGCAGTAGCGACTCTGGCCTCAGCTACTTTTGGGGCAGTTACTGGCTCCTTCTGGGGCAACGGTCATGAAACTTTTTTGGCTGAGGACTTAATCCGCATGCCCAATAAAACTGCCCTGCAAAGTGCCATCATCGGCCATCTGCACATCATGCTGACGCTGGTCGCCATCGGCATAACTTTGGTTGTAGGGCGCTGGCTTGATTTCAAAGGTATCCTGCACCGCATCGCCATGCCCTTGATGATTATCGGTACGATTATCATCACTTTCGGGGCGTTGTCGGTAGTGTGGGTGGAATGGGCGCACACCACGATTTATGTCGGGTCGGTGGGTGTGATGCTGGCGGCGCTTATGTTCGTTATCTACTCCTGGCGGATGCTTATTCAAGAGCGCATCGCCGCACAGGAAATTGCCAAGCCCTCTGTCTGGCAAAGAGTAAAAGCGTTGCTGCACGATCCGCTGAAATTTGGTCCCGGCTGGCAAATGGTTTTTATGAATTTCACGGTTAGCGGTGTGGGTATCTTCATGGCGGTCAAACTAGACGAAATCTTCCGCGTTTGGCCCCATCGGGAAGAGCGTGTCACCCTGACCGGTCACTGGCACATCTTGGCCGGATTGATTGCCACCATTATCCTGCTTTATTTTGCCGATTTGTCTGGGTTGAAGGGCAAAGCTCGCCGCTGGTTTGGCTGGATAGTGATTATCATGTCTGACCTGGCTTTTGGCTCGGTGACGATTTTCTCGATGAAGCGCCTATTCGTACCGGAAGCAGGCCAGCAAGGGATAGTGAACTGGACGATGTTGTTGACCGACATCGGTCTGGCTTCCGTTTTGGTGATGTTGGCGCTGTTTATGGGCTGGCGGCTGATTGATTTGTTCCGTAAGAAGGGCATATGGGCGACGGAATTATCTCAGGAGCGCCAACAGGCGGCTGCGTTGGAACTGGCGGAACAAGAACGACGCAAAGAAGAGTTAACGGCCGTTCTCAAGGAGACCTCATCATGAAACAGATCCTCTTCACTCTGACCCTCACCCTTTT
>CAYGMR010000320.1:3253-6893 GCA_964350725.1 uncultured Ardenticatenaceae bacterium
TGCGACTCCGCCCCCGACATCAGCGCCGTCACCCCGCCGTATGTAGATACGGGTATAGACTCGGAAGCGTGGGCGCACGTGCCGGCCGGGGAATTTCCCTACGGACAGCACAATCACATGACTTTTGTAGACGACTACGAAATCATGATTACCAATGTCACCAATGAACAGTTCGCCCATTTTCTTAATGAGGCGCTGGCGGCTGGCGTTATCCATATTGGCGAGGTAACAGAGACGGTGGGGGAAGAGATTCAGGTAAGCTACGGTGTTGCCGGTTATTACCCAGGCGATCCCTTCGATGGCTACGAACATGAAGAAGAGATAACGGCCGGAGACAAGCTGTATATTCCACTGAAAGAGGCCGGTCTGCGCCTAACCTTTGACGGCAAGCAGTTTGAGCCAATTCCTGAATATGCCAATCATCCCATGACAATGGTGTCTTGGTTTGGCGCCAATGCCTATTGTGAATTTTACCAATATCGCCTGCCCACTGAGGCGGAATGGGAGAAAGCGGCACGCGGCACAGAGGTGGTAGATGGGCGCGGACGGCCGTTTCCCTGGGGCGATGAAATTGAGAGCAACCAGGCCAATTACTACTCCTCGTTTGATTTGTTTGAAAAGCTGTTTGGCAAGCTAGGCAATACGACACCGGTGGGACTGTATAACGGCCGTTCCTATGACGGATACCAAACAGTAGACAGCGCCAGCCCCTATGGCCTATATGACATGGCTGGTAACGTCTGGCAATGGACGGGGGATGATTACCCCGACCAGCATTATCGCTATCTGCGCGGCGGCAGTTTTTACTCCTACGCAGTGGATTTACGCGTCTGGAAAAACAACAGTGCTGGCCCCAGCTATTACGGCCCAGCGGCAGGCTTTCGCTGCGCTAAATAAACGAAAAGGTTCGTAGCAACGGCTTTAGCCGTCTGCGCTGGTAAGCGCCAACCACTAAAGTGATTACTACAAACCTTATTCCAGGAGACGAAGATGACAATGACCACGAGACTGCGCACCAACGCCAAACGCTTCTGGCCGTTGATTAAAAGCTTGCAAACGGGGCTGCTGCTGCTGACAGGCTTGGCCGGATTTATGAGTTCGCGCTGTCCCGTCACCAACTGGCAAATCTTGCTGGCACTGACGGGCAGCCTGTTCCTGGCGATCAGCGGCAGCACCATCCTCAACATGTGGTACGACCGGGATATTGACGCCAAGATGAGCCGCACCGCAAAACGGCCGTTGCCCTCCGGCCAGGTCACTCCCAATGAAGCGTTATATCTGGGGTTGATTTTGGCCGTTGTGGGTGTGGGCTGGGCGCTGGCACTGGATGCGCTATATGGTCTCATCGTTTTTGCCGGACTGTTTTTTGATGTCGTCGTCTACACCATCTGGCTCAAGCGACGCACCCCCTGGAGCATTATTTGGGGCGGCATTTCTGGCGGGATGCCAGTGTTAGCCGGCCGCGCCCTGGGCATGGGCGAGATTGAATGGGTTGGCGTGGCGCTGGCGCTGGCTGTCCTCTTCTGGATTCCCACCCACATCATGACCTTCAGCTTGCGTTACCGTGAAGATTATGCGCGGGCCGGTGTTCCCACTTTTCCGGCTGCTTACGGCGTGCAAACGACCCACATCATCATTGCCATATCCAGTGTGCTGGCGGCGTTGATGATGGTGATATCTGCTTATGGCATCGGTCTGACCATCGGCTACCTGCGTCTGCTGGTGGTGCTGTCAACGGGGCTGCTGCTGCTGGCGATACGCAGCGCTACCACGTCCTCAGAGCGGCTTAATTTTGGTCTGTTTAAGTATGCGTCGTTATACATGCTCAGTACGATGCTGCTGTTTATTTTTGTTTAGGGTTCGTTCGTCTCCAGAATTATCCAATCTTTAGAGATTGGACAATTCTTTGAAAATACTATGAAAAAAATGTCTGCACTCGACCGTATCTTGCTTTTGCTAACCGGGCTTTTAGCCGCCTATCAAATTGTCATTGGCGTAGAAGGTGCGCCACTATTGGCTGTTGTGGCTTACACCATCGGCTTTGGTGTGCTGCTGCTGGCTGGATTGCTGCTGATCATCTTTGGCTTTGACGTGCTAGACAGCCCCTATGTCGTCATCGTCTCCACGATAATTCCACTCAGTTTGTCATTGGGATTGGTGTGGGAATTTCTGATCGGCTGGCGCATGGTTTATCTTATTTTTGTGGTGGCGGGCTTTACGGCCGTTACCCTCACGCGTTTATTTTGGCCAGGCAAGCTGGCGACCTTCACCCTGGCTTTTGTGCACGGCATTGCTGGCTTGCTCATCTTTAGTTTGCCCATTGCCCTGAGCGTTAATCAGACGACTCCCTGGGGCTTTGCCTTGGTGGGCGTGGGCGGCGCTTTGATTGGCGTGGGCGGGCTGCTGCTTTCGTTTTTGAAGGCGGGTAAGCCCATTTTGTCCCAAGAGACGATTTTAACTGTTTTGCCGGGGTTGTTGTTATTGATGACGGCCGCTTTTGTGGCCGGCTTTTCGTTTGTCTAAGGCATTTTCGGAAAAATAAACAAGCATTCGATCCGAAAATGCTTCAATGGAGACTGATCATGTTTGGGAAGATTTTACGGATTATCGGGATTGTTTTGTTGGGTGTAACGGCCGTTATCACTCTGCTAGGCGGTATCGGCACAACTTGCGTGGCTTTGAATGCGGCGAACTATGAGGGCATGGAAGCGATTGCCCAATACCAATGGCTGTACATCTTTTACGTCTTGTCGGGCTAGGCATCTGGGTGGCGGTGGCACTGGTTAGAGGCAAAGCCCACGCTTACCGCAATACGCTCATTGTGCTGCTGGCCGGTCTGCTGATTGGTGGGCTGCACATGACAACCTCTCGCGCTCTACGCGGCTCATCCATGCCCAAAGATTTCATCGTCTACGCCACCGCGCTGACCTTGATTGTCTTTCTTCTGTTCCGGATCCCCAGCATTTGGAAGCGGATCAACTTGGATGGTCACGATGATCACGTTACCGGTTTGGGCGCTGGCGCGGCGCTCATTGTTGGCGGCATCGCCACCCTGACGGTGCAATTGTGGGCTGGTCCCACACACATCATCAACGGTATCAACTACGCCGATGTGTGGCATACGCCGCTGACGATTATAGGTTGGCTGGCGCTGTTGTTGGGTAGTGCTGTTTTGGGAGGGTTTGTGCTGCGGGAAGTGGAACGGCCGTTGCTGGCACAACCATTGCAAATCTTGACTGCTAACAGACTGTCGGAAAAGTCCTAAATGATACGCGGATAAAGCACAAAAATCTGCGTTTATCCGCGTACTCAATCATCATTACAGCTTTTATTTAATTTCTATTGCTTAGCGCCAATAATTGTTGGCGGCAGCAATGGTTTGGAAATGGATAGCTATGACTTGGGATGCGGCCGTCAATGAATCTGCGGATTCTGCGTAATCAGGACGCAGTTTCTTCAGCACCTCAACATCGGGCTGAGTATACTTGACACCGCGACGGCTGAGGGTAATTGCCAGTTCAAAACCCTCTTGTGGGGTATCTGTTTGTAGGGTGCTTAACCATAAATCACTCATGATAAAAATTCTCCTTGTATAAATTTATTGTAACGACTAACGTTATAGTTGCCGAGTTTTTAAATG
>CAYGMR010000321.1:0-6888 GCA_964350725.1 uncultured Ardenticatenaceae bacterium
TTAGTTCAGTCAGCGGCAAGATCGCCTACCCGTTTATGGGCGTGTATGCAGGCTCAAAACATGCATTAGAGGGCATGTCTGATTCGTTGCGGCGTGAACTGATGTTGTATGGCATTGATGTCATTTTGGTGGAGCCAGGCACAACACGCACGCCCATCAAAGACAAATACGCCGCCCAGGTACAGCGTTATGCACAGACGGAATACAACGCGGCCTTTGCCGGTCTTGAAGAACAAATGGCGGAACGTGAAAAGAGTGGGTTGCCAGTAACGGCCGTTGTCGACAAAATCATGACCGCCTTAGAACATAAAAACCCAAAAACGCGCTACGTGGTACCGCGCAAATGGCTAACCAGTTGGCTGCTGCCACGTTGGCTACCAGATCGCTGGTTTGATCGCATTGTTGCTGGAAAATTGGGTTTTCAGAAGAGAAAATAAGACATTGCATCAACTTGTCTTTCTTTGTGACAATAGCTAATAGAGGGAGGAACGAATTTGAACCGCGAAAGAAGAAAATTCGTTCCTTCCCTAATTCGTTGTAGTCATCGATCGCGGGATAAATATTTTTGGCTCTTTGTTATCTTGCGGGGTCAATGGAAATTATGGTAGGGTAATGGCGCGCCATTACCCTACATAGGGTGTTTACCCCATGAAATCTTGCAGAGCCATTTTTTTACGACTCCCCTTGAATGAGATCCATGACTTCATCAAATAAAACGCCATTGGTTGCCACACTTTCCCAGCCATGAATAGTTGCATTGCCTTTCCAATCAGTGAACGTGCCCCCTGCTTCCTCTAAAATCACCTGCAGCGGGCCCGCATCCCACAGTGCCATCGCTGGGTCGAGCATAATTTCAGCACGACCAGTGGCGACTAAATAGTAGCCATAGGCATCGCCCCAGGTGCGTTGGATGTAGGTGGCTTTAACCAGACGCCGCCAGGCGGCCTCTTTCATTCCAAAATAGTTGAGACCGCTGACGAGCAAGACAGCATCTTTTAATTGATCCACTTTTGAGACATGCACACGACGGCCGTTGCAAAAACAACCCTCTCCGCGCACAGCATACAGCGTTTCGCCCAAGGCTGGAAAATGTGCTACGCCCAATAATGCTTCGTCACCATCGAGCAGCGCTATCAGCGTAGCATACAGTGGCACCCCAGCCACAAATGATTTTGTGCCATCAATTGGATCCAGAATCCAGGTGTATTTGGAATCTTGATCTGTTTTGCCGAATTCTTCCCCCATAATGGCGTGATCGGGGTAATTGGCTGTGATTAAATCGCGCAATTTTTGTTCGGCTTGTTTATCGGCGATGGTTAACGGTGTGTTGTCTGCTTTGCGTTCGACTTGCAGATCTGATTGAAAATAACCGAGTGTAATGCGCCCTGCCTGATGGGCTGCGTCGAGGGCAAACTCCAATAAAGTGTGTGTGTTAGATGCCATTGATTACCACGTTTGTTTGGGGATGGCGCTGTCGCATCCAGGTGACGAGTGTGCTGCCATCTGTGAAGCCCAAGGGCAGCATAGCACCCACTGTAAACACCAATAGGTTGTCGGCAAATAAGAAAAATGAGGTAAATGCAGCGGGGCCACCCAGTGGTTTTAGGGCGAATGCAACTACGCCGGCCAAAATTGTCAGTGCTAAGCTAAAAATGGGGCCGCCTAAAGCTCGTTGAATATGAATGTCAGGTGTCAATGATCCCTCATTTTCGGGGTAGACAGAGGTGGCAATGGGGCCCCAGAACTCAATTCCTTGCATGGGGAACCCGGTAAGGTTGGCCGCACGGGCATGACCAAAGTTGTGGAAGAGTTCAGAGAGCCAATGCAGCAGTGTGCCCACAAATCCGCCGACAATGGCTTGTTTGGGTTTGAGTTTGAAAAATTTGAGGGCAGCTACAGTTAACAGCCCCCAGACGACAAAAACGGTGATGAGTGCAGACGGCCGTATCGTGATTTCTAAACCTGCGATTTTGCCTAATTTGATAGATTTTTTCACAATATTTTCCCCTTTAGTACAGTTACACGGAGTTGTCGGAGAAGACACAGAGGTTCTCGGAGATTTTTGGAGTGGTAAATTGCACAAACGTATTGGTATAGGGAAAAACATAAGTTTGCTTATTTAATTTTTCTCCTTTTTCTCTCTTGGGTTCTCCGTTTTTTCTCCGTGCAACTCCGTGTAATTTATATGCTTCGTATTGTATTTTTGCTTATTCTGGCAAGGGATAGGTTAAAAATAAGTTTTCTAAAACAAGGCGTGTGTTGGCATTGCGTGTCAACTGCCACAATGCATTGTCGGTTTGTCTGAGACAATTGACAATGGCATCTTTTTCCCACTCCTCCACAAACTTCTCGAACTTTGCGCGTTCGTCGATATTGCTCATTTGGGCAGGATGGTTGCTGCCATTGGCCAGCAGGGCGAGATCACGCCACCAACTTAGCCATGTTTTGAGCATATCCGGTAAGGTTTCGGGTTTACGGTACAACTTATCTACCAACATGAAACGCGCGACGCGACGGCCGTTTAATGCCGTGTGTAAGGTTTCTAATTGTGTGTCACGGGTGTTGAGTAAGGCTTTGTCCTGGCTGGCAGCGACAGCCCAACCGAGACGGCCGTCTGCAAGATGTGCAAGCAGCGTGGCATCCTTTACATTAACCTGCCAGCGTGTCATTAAACTTTGTTCGATGATGGCTGTGGGCAGCGGCCGTAAGCCAAGCGTGCGACAGCGTGACGTGATCGTTTCCAACAATGTATCGGCATCGCTGGCCGTCAGAATCAAGACCACATTGGCCGGTGGTTCTTCCAATGTTTTCAAAAAAGCATTGGCCGCATTGAGGTTGGCTGCATCAAAATCCTTGATGATGGCGACTTTTAAGCGGGCTTCATACGCTGCTAGATTAAGCGACTGTTGTAGTTGACGAATCGCATCAATTTTGATCGATGCCTTTCCACGGTCGCTGATATCTGGCTGCAAGAAGCGCACATCTGGATGTTTATTGTTGGTGATGAGTTGACAAGTGCGGCAGTTACCACACGGCCGTTCCCCTGGCTGTGCCTCGCAGTTGAGCGCCTGTGCAAAAGTGCGTGCCAGTGTGGTTTTGCCGATTTGCGGTGGACCGGTGATGAGGTAAGCATGACCGACACGATCATGTTGAATCGATCCGGCGAGTAGTTGAACGGCCCATTCATGGCCGATAATATGCTGCCAATAAGTCATGTCTGAATTGTAATGCGTAAACCAGGTAGAGCCAAAATCTGCCACGGATTAGCACAAACTGACACAGATTATGACCCCAATTCGTGAAAATGCTTCGGTTTCACTCAGCACAAGCCTGTGTTAATCCGTGGCAAAAAGAAAAAACTACGAAGATAGTGACGAATTTTGCCTGTTTTAATTTGTGTAATTAGTGAAATTCGTGGCAAAAACAAGTTATAATCAGAAAATGGAAGCGCTAAAAATATCAGGTGATAAATTAAAAATTGATGATGTAGTGGCCGTGGTAGACGGCCGTCCCGTGACATTAGACCCCGCTGTAATCCCCCAAATTCAACGTGCACGCGCTGCTGTGGAGCAGTTGGTACGTGAAGGACGTGTGGTTTATGGCATTACGACTGGATTCGGCCGTTTCAAAGACAAGATTATTTCGGCTGACGAGGTCAAGCAGTTACAGCTAAATTTGGTACGCAGTCATGCAGTAGGTGTCGGCCCCGATTTGGACGAAGATTTTGTTCGGGCGATGTTGTTGGTGCGTGCTAACACGCTCGCGTTGGGTCATTCAGGCGCGCGCCTGGTTGTTGTGCAGCGTTTGCTCGACATGCTCAATGCGGGTGTGCATCCGCGTATTCCGGCGCAGGGATCATTGGGCGCCAGTGGTGATTTGGCACCCTTGGCACATTTGACTTTGGTGTTGATTGGCGAAGGCGAGGCTTATTATCAGGGTGAATTGATCGACGGCCGTACTGCTTTACAACGTGCTGGTTTAGAGCCCTTAGAACTGCAAGCCAAAGAAGGTCTCGCATTACTCAATGGCACAACCATGATGGTCGCCTTGGGGTCGTTATTGGTGCGCCGCGCCATCAATTTAGCACTTACTGCGGATATTGCTGCTTGCATGAGCCTGGAGGCATTAAATGGCACGGAGCGTGCTTTTGATGCGCGTGTGCATCAATTACGGCCGCATCCACGCCAAATCGATTGTGCTGCCTTCTTGCGTCAAGTTATTGATGGCAGCCAGTTGTTACGTGGGCGCGATTCTTTGAATGTACAAGATGCCTATACGCTGCGTTGTGTGCCGCAGGTGCATGGTGCTGTGCGGGATGCCATCGCTTATGGTCAATGGGTGATCAATATTGAGCTGAATTCGGTCAATGACAACCCCATTATTTTTGTCGATGAAGACAGCGGCGAGATTGATGTGATTTCGGCGGGCAATTTTCATGGCGAGCCGGTGGCGATTGCGATGGATTATGCGGCGCTGGCATTGACTGAATTGGGCAATATGAGTGAACGGCGTGCCGCTCGTCTGGTCGATGCAGACAGCAACGGCGGCGTGCTGCCGATGTTTTTGACGCAAAATGGTGGTCTGGAAAGTGGTTTCATGATGGCGCAATATACGGCCGCTGCATTAGCCTCCGAAAATAAAGTGTTGGCGCATCCTGCCAGCAGTGATTCGATTCCGAGCAGTGCCAATGTGGAAGACCATGTCAGCATGGGGCCGGCGGCGGTACGCCAGGCGTGGCAGATTTTGAAGCATGTCGAGACGATTGTGGCGATTGAACTGTTGCTGGCGGCACAGGGCATTGATTTTCGTTGTCGAGAAATGGGTGCGGATATAGATTGTATGGGAAACGGAACGGCCGTTGCCTACAAACTAGTCCGTCAACAAGTCCCATTTCTCTCTAAGGATGTGGTCTTGTCGCCGCACATCGAAAGCGTGCGCCAACTTGTCGCTAGCGGTGTCCTCAAAGATGGCTTCGAAGCCCACTTTGACAAGGCCAGTAAGCCTTGAATTTTGGGACTCGGATAAAAAAAGGACGCGGATATTATTATCCGTGTTTTTATCCATCCGTGTCTTTTTCAACAAATTTTGCATTCTGAATGAAAGCCTGAATTAACTCATGGTTTTTGATGCCAGGGCTGGCCTCAACACCGCTGGCGACATCGACAGCATACGGCCGTACTTGTTTTACAGCCTCAGCCACATTCTCAGCCGATAAACCGCCAGCCAACATCAAGCCAGGTAATTTCTCGGCAAGTTTTGCACTCAGACGCCAATCGCCTGTTTGGCCCGTGCCGCCGCGTAGAGTGGGGTGATAGGTGTCGATGAGCAGAGACGGCCGTAGACCTTCCGGCGCACGAAACCATTCAGCATCTGCTTCAGCTTCAATGTAGGATGCTGGACGTAATGCTTTGTAGGCACGGCCGTACAGCGGTGATTTTTTGTCGCCCACGATAAACGGCACTTCTTCGCCGCTAAGCTGGGCCAGATCAAGATCGCATTCATCAAGAATATTGGCTATGTAAACGGCCGTTGCGTTTACAAAGACACCCACTAAAACAGGACACTCTTCTAAGGTGCGCAACTGCTTAATGATTGGTTTAGCGGCTTCAGGTGTAATCGAACGCTTGCTGTGCGCATAAAAAATAAAGCCTAAATAATCAGCACCTGCGTTGGCCGCAAACAGTGCATCTTCCAGATTGGTCAAACCACAAATTTTTACTTTCATATGAGCGTGAGAAGTAAGGAGCAGGGAGCAAGAAGTAAGGGAACTTACTCCCTACTTCTTACTCCTTACTCCTATCTTCATTTTTCTATCTCTATTCCCGACAGGTTTTCCAACGCTTTGGCCAGTGCATGGTTGCCATCACCGCCGAGGCCTTGTTGTTGCAAGCTGCGGTAGAGGTTGAAGACGGTGCTGGTTCCCAAAAGCGGCACACCGAGTTGGTCGGCGGCTTCCAAAACCAGACGCAAATCTTTTTGTTGTAAATCAATGGTAAAGCCTGGTCGCCAATCACGTTCGATGACTTGTGGGCCGCGATTGCTCAACATCCAACTACCGGCAGCGCCACCAGAAACGGCCGTTAACGTTTTCTCCAAATCCAACCCACCAGCTTGGGCAAAAAGCAAGGCCTCACTGACACCTAGCATTGTCACAACCACCAAAATTTGGTTAACCAATTTGACAGTTTGTCCCGCCCCAATCTCACCGACATGTGTGATCGTTTTGCCCATGGCCTCGAAATATGGCATGGCGCGTTCGACTTGCAACGCACTGCCGCCGACCATAATGCTCAAAGTACCATTCGCCGCGCCTTCACTGCCGCCGCTGATGGGTGCGTCCAGCATATGGGCACCTTTCTGCGCCAATGCGCCAGCGATGTAACGTGTCATCTGCGGGCTGATGGTGCTCATATCGATGACCAGATTGCCACTTTCAATGCCATAAATCGCGCCGTTTTCACGTAGAATAACTTCTTCAACATCGGCCGTATCACTTACACAGGTGATAATGATTTCGCTGTGCGCGGCTACATCTGCCGGGCTGGTGCAAGGATGTGCACCTGCCGCAATGAAGGGTTCCATGCGACTGCGTGTGCGGTTCCAAATGCTTACTGCATGTCCCGCATTTATTAAATTATTAACCATACCTTGCCCCATAATGCCAAGGCCAATAAAACCAATCCGTTCGCTCATTTTTTCCTCTTAAGTGTCATCTTTGGATAGATAATACCTATTACTTTATGCTTTTGCCTAGATTTTATGATCAGGGAGTGTATTATGGCAAAATATGTTGATGGATGCAGTTTGATTTCACGCTTCTGGACAAACCGACACTTCAAAAGGATTCCTGTCAGGTATGATTTCATCTACTTGTTCTTGTGTGGGTTT
>CAYGMR010000322.1:0-6803 GCA_964350725.1 uncultured Ardenticatenaceae bacterium
AATTAACAGGAATATCACTACAAAAATAATGGTTCGTGGAAGGCGCTTTAGTAACATAGTTTCGCCATCTTACCCGCAATAATTGATTGAAATTATGTGCTCAGATTGTTTATAGGTTCAAAAACTGTTTTCAATGCATTTTTACGCATTAGACAACGCACAGACGTTACTAGATTGTGAAATAATGCGCAATAGCTCTCCGGTACTATTTTTTCGGTTTTTTAGTACATTTTTGTGTGTTTTACCTTAAAGTTTTGGGGATTGATACAGTAAATTCGAAATTTGGTACGCTAACATGGAGTACGAGTTTGTTGCAACCTAATGAACAACAGACCTATTTAGGAATAAATAACAAACGCTATCTACTCCCAGAGTTTTCACTACACTAACGATCAATAAAGCATAAAAATTCGCGTGCAATGGAAGGTGATATAGTCTATGATGATAGTTAATTGAATGGGGAATACGTCTATTGATTTTCTGGTGGTTGTTCATCATTTAGAGGTGGGATAGGGTTGGTTCCGTTGCTGCCATTGTACTTTTGCTGGGCTGCCTCTTGTTCCATTGTCCCAATCGTACGCGCCACATTTTCGATGGCCACACGCTGCTTGCGGTATAAGTCAGATTCACTCATTGCCAGACGTCGCGCCACGTCACGCACGCGCTTGCCCTGCACAAATTTCAGCTCCAAAATATTGTACAGTATCCATTCACCAGTTGTCAGATTGCGCTGGCCTTCAGGACGCTGCTGTTCAATGGCTTGCGCCAAAATATTGCGTAATGCATTTGCTGGGTTGCTTTCGTTGCCCGCTGACATCTCGGCTTGCACAATTTGCAGCTGCATCAAGGGGCTGTCGGTGAGTTTGGGGCCACCCCAATAATGGGTGAGGGCATCGCGTACCATTTTGTTGAAAGCGGGATCATCTATTAATGTTTCTTCGGGTTCACTGTCTGCTGTCAGCACGGGAAGCCCGCCGAAAGTGGCCGCACGCCGTCTTTCTTGCAATGCTGTGATTTCAGGCAGCAACCCCTCGACGACAGCAAACACTTCTTGTTGCAAGATACGGTCTTCGAGTGCATTGGCGGCTTGCAGAATTAAACGATTTAAGATATCCCATTCAGCGTCATTTAAATCTGGTTCAGGAGCGCGACCGCGCAGGCCGAAGATACCTAAAACAAAATCACCTTGGCGGTTGTATAACGGCCGTATCCAATATTCTTGCCATAAAATAAAGCCACCAACTGTTTTGATGTCATGACCGTGCCCATTATCCACTTGCGTTAATTCAATTAAATTAGCATCTTGTAAAATTGTTTCGGGCGCCGAAAGAGGGCCAATGACTGCCTCTAATTTTGGTCCTTGGGCTGTAATGGCAGCGACAAAGGAGGTGGGTGTGCGCATCGCTTCACAGGTCGCTGCCAATAAACTTTCTAAATATTGATGTAACTCCCGTGTGGTGACCAGACGTTCGCTCAAGGTTTGAATACGGCGCACATCAGGATCATTGTCTAGATTAAAAATGCGTTCGAGCGGCCTTTTGTAGGCATGGATAGCCCATTCGACCAACATCACTGTAGCCACCAATGAGAAGCCTAAAGCGACTTCGGTGGGCAAGCCTAATAGAGAGCTGCTGCGACTAACCAAAATGTAAACCAACAATACAATTGTGCCTGCCAGCGGCACACGCGCCATATATTTATACAAACGTACACGCACAACCCGGTCGGGTGATGTGGCTCCAAAATAAGCCATTTCAGATGTTTGCACACTAAACATGACACTAATCAGTAAATTGCCAATTATAATCACCATCCAGCCAAATAGTGGGAAATTCACCATCACATTGCCGCTTAAAAGCAGGTACGGATACACAGCCAATGGGGCCGCCAAAAAGGTGATGAGCATATTGGTCATGCGTTTGCGGGTTGTGGTGGTCAAGCAGCGCTGACGGGCACGACTTACATTATAGATGCTGCTTACCGTTACTGCCCAAAAATAAATAGAAAAAACGACGAATAAAATGCCGGGTGTGAGCCGAGAAATATGGCCTATTCGGACCAAACCAGAGACGACAAAATCAGTCCACAACGACAATGCAGCAAAAATCAAACCAAGCATATACGCGCCAGGAACCAGGATGCGCCGTCGATTTGGCAGCTGTCCAGTGACTGTTAACAATGAGCTGGATAGTTGGAATTGGGCGGCTGGTACCATCGCGATACCGATCCAGCCGATGCGCAACAATGTTTCGGCTGATGTGGAGACGATTGTGCGGCTGACAAGCAGTTCACTTAGATAAACGAGGACGACAAACCCAATGAGCAGGCAAAATGCGCGCACCACATCGGAACGTCGCCAACGAGTACTGTAATAGAGAAATACGGCCGTTCCAAAAATGACAATGACGGCCTGTAAAACATCATTTAACAGGGAGAAAAAATCGGCTAGATCGGGGCTTATCATGTACTTAAATGCAAGAGGCCAGCTAAATTAAGCTGGTGATGGTGAAGGTGGCAAATCAAGCGTTGATGGAGGGGTCCATTCCTGATTTGTTGTGAGTTGTGCCGCCGTTTTTGATGCAGGAGGATTGTTCGGTTTTTGTGGCGGCAACTCCTTTCCTTCCATCAAGGCTATAAATTCTGCCGCTTCTAGTGTTTCTATTTCTAATAAAGTCTGTGCGACAAGATCGAGTTTGTCTCGATTTTGGTTTAACAATTCATTGACACGTTTGTATTCAGTGTCGATAATCTCGCGTACTTCTTTGTCTATTTCCTCAGCTACGGCATCAGAATAATCACGTTGTTCACTAATTTCACGACCCAGGAAGACCATCTCCTGCTTTTCACCATAAACGCGCAGACCCATGCCGGAACTCATGCCATATTGTGTGACCATGGCACGTGCCATTTTTGTGAGTTGCTGCAGGTCGTTGCTGGCACCGGTTGTGATTTCACCAAATACGATTTCTTCGGCAACTCGGCCGCCTAACGCTGTGGCGATGAGTGCCATGAATTTGGATCGACTGTAGAAATAAGCATCATCCTCAAGATACCAGGTGACACCACCCGCCATACCACGCGGAATGATGGTTATTTTGCGTAAGGTTTGTGCATGTGGCAAAAGATGGCTGACAATGGCGTGACCAGCTTCATGGTAGGCTGTGATTTCGCGTTCTTCCTGGCTCATGATGCGGCTTTTGCGCTCTGGCCCCAGTTGAACACGCTCGATAGCTTCCTGGAATTCACTCATACCGATGCTGCGTTTGTTTCGACGTGCTGCTAACAACGCCGCTTCGTTGACTGTGTTTTCAATATCTGCGCCTACAAAACCGGGGGTTGCTTTGGCCAGTACAACAATATCGACATCTTTGCTAATCGGTTTGCCGCGTGTATGTACCTTGAAAATTGCTTCTCGTCCGCGTATATCGGGGCGGTCGATGACCACACGCCGGTCGAATCGTCCTGGGCGCAGCAAAGCAGGGTCGAGGATGTGGGGTCGAGTGGTGGCCGCTAAGATAATGACATGGGTGTCAGTCCCAAACCCATCCATTTCGACTAGGATCTGGTTGAGGGTCTGTTCGCGTTCATCATGTGAACCGCCTAAGCCGGCGCCGCGTTGACGGCCGACTGCGTCGATTTCGTCAATGAAGATGATGCATGGGCTGTTGCTTTTGGCTTGTTCGAAAAGGTCACGCACACGGCTGGCCCCCACACCCACAAACATCTCTACAAATTCTGAACCGGCAATGGTGAAAAAAGGCACACCCGCCTCACCAGATACGGCTTTTGCCATTAAGGTTTTGCCGGTGCCAGGGCTGCCGACAAGCAAAACACCTTTGGGGATGCGAGCACCAAAGCTAACAAATTTTTCCGGCTCTTTTAGACATTCAACAATTTCTTGTAGTTCTTCTTTGGCTTCATCACAGCCGGCGACATCATCAAAACCGACGGTGGGATGGTCACTGGCGATCATGCGCGCACGGCTTTTGCCAAATGACATGGCTTGACTATTATTACCTTGTGCTTGCCGGAAGATGAAATAAAAGAAGCCAATGATTAAGATTGCAGGCAAGAAAATACCAATTAAATTGAGCCAGGAACTCCAGGGACTGGGCTGCTCATAGGTAACTGTGGGCACACCATCGGCATATTCTTCTTCATTGATGCCATAGGCGCTGAGGATTTCTTCGATTGAACTGACATTGCTAATTTGGGATTGGGTGGGTTGTTGGTCTTGATCTTGAGGCATGACGGTGACAGTACGGCCGTCTCCAGAAACAACGAGTTCGGCAACTTCTCCCGCCTTGATTTGTTGGGCAAGTGTGCTAATTGAAATGCTCTGTTGGGGCGTGTTGTTGCTGTTTAAACTCCAGATGATTGCTATGACTGCGATTGCCATGAGTGCATATACAAACAATCTGGTTGCTCTTGTCGAACTCACTGTAATGCCTCCACCCTCTTTAAAGGGATCATTTTCTTAATCTACCAATTGAGTATAACAGAAACTGTACCCTATCGCTAAGTCTTTAGAGTGCATTTAGCTGACAAGCTGATCAGCCACTGTAGGCTATGTAGACAAAATACCAGAGGGGAATGAGACCCAAGAGGGCGATGATGGCAAGTAAGCCGAGACCGATCGCCATCCAATCTTTTTCTGATGGATCTGCTGGTTGGGAGCCAACGGCCGTTGCTTCATTTGCTGCATAAATTGTTTGTTGTTCAACCGTGGGGCCAGTGGGCTGCATGAAGATTTGGGTCGGTTGTTCACTGATGGGTGCATTGGGTGTTTGTGTGAGCGCGGCCGTTGTTGCCATAGTAGATGCTGCCACAGCAACGGCCGTTTCGCCCAGACTGTTTTCGCGATAACTGCTCAGAATGCGTCCAAGCTGACCAGCCGTACGATAGCGCCCAGAGGGTTCTTTGGCTAGCACTTTTGTCGTGATTAACTCAATCTGATACGGAACAGCCGGATTGTATTCACTCACTGGCGGCGGCTCATCCATAATATGTTTGAGTGCCAGGGCGGTTTGTGATTCGGCCTTAAAGGGCAGTTTGCCTGTGAGCATTTCAAACATGATCACGCCGATGCTGTAAACATCTGAGGCGGGTGTGGCTTGAATGCCAGACGCTTGTTCGGGTGAAAAATATTGTGGTGTGCCCCAGACACGACTGTCTTCAATTTGTGTGCTGGCTTCGGTCATGGCGCGGGCGATGCCAAAGTCGGCAACTTTGATGCGATTATCATGGGTGACCAATACATTTTGCGGTTTGACATCACAATGTACCAATTGTGCGCGATGGGCATAGCCAATGCCTGCACAAATTTGGATGGTGAGGTCCAACATCTGATTAATTGGCATGAGCGTGCCTTCTTGATTATAGGCACGGATCATCTGCTTAAGCGTTTGGCCATCGACAAATTCCATGACGATATAATGGCGGTGGCCATCTTGACCGATGTCGTGTACGGTGACGATATTGGGATGTGTGAGGTTGGCAGCCGCATATGCTTCCTGACGGAAGCGGCGCAAGAAGTCAGGATCGCCGGTAAAACTCTCGTGCAGCATTTTGACAGCGACGAGCCGACCTAGCAAAACATCTTGTGCTTTGTAGACCACCGACATGCCACCGCTGCCAATGCGTTCAAGCAGTTTATAGCGCTCATTTAATACAATCGTTGAAGGCTGCATAAGTGTGATTGTAAAACAGAAGTGCAGAAAGGTAAAGTGACATAAAATTCTGAACGCATTTGCCTTTGCACCTTGATTATGATAGCATTCTCTTTCGTAAGAATTTACCCTATGGCGGGTATAGTGTAGTGGTTAACACGTCTGGTTGTGGCCCAGAAGATCGTGGGTTCAAATCCCACTACTCGCCCTGTAAAACGGCCGTTTCGTACTTGTAAAAGTTGAAACGGCCGTTTTGTTTTATTAATCAATATTGATCACTAGTATGAAATAAAGTTCCGATGACTGTGATACGCTGGAAACAGCACCCCAATCGAGTTGCCTTGCTGTTGATATTGCTTTTTTCGGCAATCACACTGTTTTTCATTGCCCAACAGATATTCGCACATCGAAATTATCCTTTTGATAGTGATGAAGCCAATCACGCTAACAACGGGTTGGCGCTTTATTTGGAAATGCAGACCTTTGATGTGGGCGGTTTTGTGCAGGAATTTTATAACCAGAAGTTTTATCCGCCGTTGGCCTCTGGTTTTTTGGCATTATTTTTTCTCCTGTTTAACCCAACCATCATTGTAGCCCGGTTATTCAGCGCGGTCGCTTTGTTTCTGGCGATGCCGGTTGTGCTGGCTCTCAATATTGAAATAGACAAAAAAACGGGCTGGTTGGGTGGCATCATCGCTACCATACTCATATTAACTGCGCAACCCATCTTAATCAATTCCTCTTTGGCGATGCTTGAAGCCCCTGGTCTGTTGATCACCTTATTACTTTTGTGGGCCTATGTACGTGCCCACAAACAGCCCTCAAGGCAGCGGTGGCTGTTGACAAGCATTTTACTTGCGGTCACCTTTCTTACGAAGTATACCTTTGGTGTTTTTACACTAGTCACTATTTTATTGATGGAACTGTCATTATTGCTGCCGGCACTGCGTGGGAATCAGCGCAAACCATTCCTTTCCTGGTTTAAGGCTCAGTTGCAGGAGCGATGGCTGTGGTTATTTGGCCCATTTGTTTTGGTGATGTTGTTGTGGCTGGGAAGTCCCGCAAAACTCGCTGGTTTTCTGGGATTTACACGGCCGTTGGCAGATAGTGAACCGTGGCTGACAACAGCTAATT
>CAYGMR010000323.1:0-6797 GCA_964350725.1 uncultured Ardenticatenaceae bacterium
GTGCCCAACTGCGTTCTGAAAATCAAACTTTCTACCAAGGGGAAACACCACGCATCACTGAAGCTGAACCGCATCAAGATTTCATCTGCGCCAGTCCACAGTGGTCGGACACTGCTGGCACATGGCAGCGTGTGTTATTCTTCCAACAGTTAGGTACCAGTTGGATACACATGCCAAGCGACCCAACCTATTGGGGAAACCAGCTTACCCAACAAAATTCGTGGGGGACGCTGCGTTATCATGTTGTCGATGATCCCCTGGCGGCAAGCATTGCCAATTTCGTGGATGGCGTTGTTGCCGAAGCTTGTGCCAGCGACTGCATAGAAACAGAGTTACCGTTTGTTTTAGACATACGCCCAGATTTCACAGAAACGGCCGTTTCCACCCTCATACATGTCCCTTCGCCACGCTTGCTCGGTTTGGATGAGCAAGGACGGCCGTCACCCCAATTTTGGCAACAATTGCGCCAAAAAATCGAAGATCGGCTCATCCCCGCAACGATTCGTTTTGCGATTCCACCGCCGCGCACAATTCCCTGCTGCCAAGCACTCGATTATGAAACGGCTGCGGCAGAATTTATGCGCCAAAACCCCCATATCCAGATCGAATTAATTACACTGGATGTCTTACCTGATGATCTCTCAGTCTTAACCACACAATATGATGGTGCGGCCGTACCGCCTACAATTGATATGGTTGCCGCCGGACAAGTTTATGATCTGACAGATTTTGCCGCCAGTGATGCTGGTTTTGTTGCCAGTGATTTTTACGAACAAATCTGGCAAGGGGCGCAATGGCGTAAACGCATGTGGTTTATGCCCACAACGGCTGAATTCAACTTGATTTATTACGACAAAGAAGCATATACACTTGCCGATGTACCAGAGCCAAACTTGTTTTGGCAATGGCAAGATATTAACGCGAATGGGTCAGCTCTATTGGCTGCGCAGCCGGAGCACAACGCGTTCGTCTGGCAGTTCCTCGACATCTCGCGAGACGCGCTTTTTGCCTATGCTTATTCCCTGGCAGATAGTTGTCCAGAAACGGCAGTGCCACCCTGCTTGCATCCGCTGCAACCGACGCATATCGAGGGCACGCTGGCATGGTACAAAGATTTAGTCCAACGCGATCAAATACCAGACTTAACCCAGCAATCAGATGACGGGCGTGTACGCATCATGGATAATTTCCAGTCTGCACAACGGCACGCGCTTGCTTGGGTCGATGAACCGATCACCTATGAATATTATCAATTATTGGATCATGTTGGTGTGGTACCATTTCCTGGCGTAGAGCGCATGGAAGGTGTGACCCCCTTATGGGTAGATGGAGCATTTATCAGCGCAGAAAGCAAACGGCCGTATGCCGCCTGGCAGTGGCTCAAATTTCTTAGTTACCAGCCACCGGTCAGCAGTTATCGCCTGGTGCCAGCACGACCTTCAGTCGCTGCAGAGACAGACTATTGGCGCAATCTGCCCCGCCCCCTTGTTGATCCGATGCGCACCGCTTACACTTTTTCACGACCGGTAACATTACCCGAAAAACAGTATTTTACTTGGGAACAACTGGCCGCAGTCGTTACAGATACACATACACCGCAAGAAGGCGTTCACCTGTCACCACAGATCACATGGTTTGACCCATAATATGCAGCCAACGTTTGCCAATAAAATTGTTTGGCTGGTAAAATCGAGCTCAAGTTGGCACATTGAAAAAGACGTTTTAATATTTGAATAGGAGAATTAATGTATGAGCGCAGAAAGTACAACCTTTGAGGGAATTATAGTCGCGGCTTATCCAGAAGAAGAAGCTGCAAAAAAATTGCTCGCGAAAGCCAATGAGGCCAAGAAACAAAAAACGTTTCAGTTTTGGGATGCAGTCGTCATCCGTAAAGATGAAAAAGGCCATTATTACTACAATGAAACCAAGGATATGTCTGCGCCTAAAGGAGCTGGCATTGGCGCTGTGATTGGCGGCTTGCTTGGCACACCAGCTGGGCCGGCTGGCATTATTCTCGGGGCAGGGTTTGGTGCCGCAATTGGCGGGTTTGCAGCCAATAAAGACTCAGGTGTGAGCGATGAACGTCTGGAAGATGTGGGACATGCATTAAAGTCGAGCAACTCTGCGCTAATGATTGTTTCCAATCATGAATATTTGCAAAATATGCAAGAATACGCGAGTGAAGAAGATACAAACATGGCACTTCAAAAATTAACAACCGGTATTTCAGAGCATATGCTGAATGGTCAAAGTGTTGCCTACATCTTAACTTCAGCTGGACGCAGTGTCAGTTGTCATCCGCTTGAAGATGAAACCCTTGTAGACTTTTTGGAAATAGAAACAAAAGCAGCATAAAAAAACGGCCGTTTCGAGGGAAACGGCCGTTTAATCACAAATCCAAAATCGTAAATCGCAAATCGATTAGTGGTGCAAAATCTGTGACAAGAACAGCTTCAACCGATCATGTTGTGGATTGTCAAAGAACTCGCCTGGTTCATTTTCTTCCAGAATCTCACCATGATCCATAAAAATAATACGATCCGCGACACCACGCGCAAAGCCCATCTCATGCGTCACAGCTAGAATCGTATACCCTTCTTTGGCCAAATCCGACATCACATCTAACACTTCCTTAACCATTTCCGGATCAAGTGCCGATGTCGGCTCGTCAAACAACAATATCTCTGGCTGCATAGCCAACGTGCGTGCAATCGCGACGCGCTGCTGCTGTCCACCAGAAAGTTGGCCGGGATATTTGTGCGCCTGTTCCGGAATGCCCACCCGTGTCAACCACTTCATCGCAACCTCTTCCGCTTTTTCGCGTGACCACTTACGCACATGTATCGGCGCTAAGGTGATATTTTCCATGATCGTTAAGTGTCGGAACAGGTTGAATTGTTGAAAAACCATGCCCACTTCACGACGGATCTCGGCAATATTGCGGACATCATGGGTTAACGGAATGCCATTGACGAAAATTTCGCCTTGACCGTGTTCCTCCAGGCGGTTAATTGAACGTATAAATGTGGATTTACCAGAGCCAGATGGCCCCAAAATAACAATCACATCGCCACGTTTAACATGTAGACTAACGCCGCGTAAAGCTTCATATTCCCCATACCATAAATGAACATCCTGGCAGACAATTACATCTTCGGTGGGATTTAAGTTTGTTGTTGTCATTATTCAACCTCCATATTTCAATGCATCAAATATGTGTGGCCTGCATTGAGGCCACACACATTGCAGTTAGCTTTAGCTTTTAATTTTGACCTATACTTAAACGTGCTTCCATCCTACGGCTGTACCAGGACATAATAAAACTGCCCGTGAAGTAAACCACACCAACAAACACATATAATTCCAGACGCAAACCTAACCATTGGGGGTTAGAGACAATGACTCTGGTGATACCTAACAATTCAAACAAACCCACAATTGCGACCAACGAAGACGATTTATATGAACCAATAAACTGTCCCACAATTCCAGGAATTACAATTGTGATTGCTTGCGGGAGGATGATAAAACGCATCTTTTGAAAGGTATTTAGACCAATTGCATCGCCTGCATCATACTGTCCACGTGGAATGGCTTGCAAACCACCGCGAATGAGTTCAGCCATATAAGCGGCTGAAAAAAGCGCATACCCCAAGATGACTGCCCACACATTTTCCAAAGTAGCACCCTCTCCTAGGAAGAAGGGGGCCATAATAATGGCCATAAAGAGTAGGGTGATTAAGGGCACACCGCGAATGAACTCGATAAAAGCAGTGCTCGCGGCGGCAATTACATTCCCTTTGAAAGTGGTCCCCAGAATGTAGGCCAAAAGCAGAATAAGCAGGGGCCAAAAAGCAACAATCTGTTGAGCCGTATTGTCGGCTGTTGCCAAAATTTCTGGCGTTGAGGTCGTTAAGCCCCAAATAGTCGCGATAATAGCGACAGGCCAAATCAACCACCAGGGAATACCACGTATTTGACTGCGCCGACCCAAAGCTAGAACCATTCCCATCGGGAAAGATAGGATAATCACGGATGTAGCGATGATCAAGGTGAGCAGCAAGCCACCCCAGAGACTTACATTGATTGGCGGGAAAGCCCCCGTACGACCAATAGCTCGCCAGATAATATAGGCCGCCGGCCAGGCAAAGACCCAAATAATTAAGCTTAACCAACTAAACTTAATGACCCTTTGCCATGCGGCAAGTGCAAAAATGCCCAACACTAGAATTTCGCCAATGATTAGCGTGCGGGCATTGATGAAATCGCCCTCGGCTGGTACACCAGCTAACAAGATATAAACGATTACTGGTGAGACAACCCAGAGGGCTAGCAGAATCTTACGCAGCGGATTTATGCGCTCCCAAAGACCACTTTTGTTGGCAGCAAAGCTCACAATCGCCATGACAACAAAGAATATCACTACGCTGTAGACTCGATAGAGTTGTTCACGCGGGAAACGGCCGTACATCAACAAATCCCATGCGCCAACAATAACACCCCAGGTTGCCCCATCTTGAGGGCGATCTTGCGGTTCAGTAAGCGCAGGACTAAAAGTTGCATTAACCACGGCCCATTGCCAAATGCCATTTATAATGGCATAGAGGATTAGCAGTAAGAATAAACTTAGTAATGTATTGGATACAGAATTAAACAAATTGGCTTTTAACCAACGGCCAACTTTTGAATGGAAAACATGTAACCCTTCGAAAGCAGTCAACAAGATGCCTATAAACCAGGCAATCAAGATGATAATGGTTGCGCCAGGAAAAACACCCATTTGTCTGATAGTTAAACCGAGTGTCACGAGCAGTAAAATGACCACCCAAACAGTTAAAAACCAAGAGCCAGTAATATTGTCTTGCAAGAAGTATTGCCAATTAAATCGTTGGCTAATAGATTCTTGGAATCGTTCACGAAATGGTACTGTTGTCGCCGCCATCTTTATCTCTCCACCATCTTGTTCTTCTCGTTATACCAGTTCAATACTGCCGAGAAAACCAGGCTAATTGCAAGATAGACTATCATCATCAAAACCATCAATTGCAGCGCACGGCCGGATTGATTCATTGTCGTATTAGCAACCATATACATATCGGCAAAGCCAATAGCAATGCCAAGACTTGTATCCTTCATTAAGCTCAAATATACGCCAATGAGCGGCGGAATGATCACTTTCAAGGACTGTGGCAATACAACGAGGCGCAAACGCTGGCTCTCATTCAGACCCAAAGCACGCGCGGCTTCATTTTGCCCTTTGCGCACAGATTGGATACCGGCACGCACAAGTTCAGCCATATTAGCGCCATAAAATAGGGTAAGGCCAATGAGCAGTGCTGTAAATTCTGGTTTCAATCTACTGCCACCAGCAATATTCAAACCTTCAAGAGATGGCACATTCCAGACAATTGGTCGTTGTGGAACACTCGTGATCATATTTGCATTAGGATTTTCCAGCGTTACACGCTCGGCAGCCAAATCCGCCTTAGACGCGACAATTGCTTCACAAACTCCCTCGTTATAATTATCTGTCGCCTGATCAATACGATCAGAACGATTCATTTGATAAGGGATGCCCATTCTGCGTAACTGCCGCGTTAGATTAACCTCAGAGGCTGAATCACGCACTGCGCAGATTTGAAAAGTAGCTGCGGCAAGCTCTTCCTCAGAAAGTGTGTCTAAATCGCTGAGGAAATCCAGGCCCGTGCGGGTGAGCATAATCTTCTCTAGATCATCAAGCTCCCTAATGCGGCTGGCCGTGGGCGTGAGTATGCCTTCTGTATCTGATACCGCGCCAGCAACAAACCAGCCAAAGCCAGCAATGATCAAGAAAGAAATAATGCCCCAAGTCCACCGATTACTGCTGCGTCCGGTCTTTTCTTCACGCCGCCCCAAGAATATCCACATCACCTGAAACTGTATAATCCCCAAAATAAGAAAGGCCAACCAAATGGCAGCCGAAGTCGTCAATTGGGGAGAAGGGATGCTCAAGCCGCGATTGGTGATGTAAATGGGTAAACCCAAAAATTTATTGGCCACGGCTACATCGGGGAAGGCTAAAATGACAGTAAAATAGATAAAAAAGATGTAAAAGGATTGGCGTGTTACGAAACAGCTCAATATAGGCCAGAGCGATATTACTTACCAGCCAGTTTTTGGAAAGTCGGGCGATACCGACAAAAAGACCCAAAATTGTGGTCAGGACAACGGCCATCAACCCAACTTTGAGTGTGTTCAAAATACCATTCAAAAAAGCATACCAATATGAGTCGGTATTTGTATACTCCAGAACGGTGTCCCCAATATCAAAGCCAGCCTCACTGGACATGAAGTCATAAGCACAAAGGTAACTAAATGTGCCATCACGACAAATAAATTGAGACTCGCCAAGTTTGTTAACATTGGCAGAAAAATTAGTGCCAATTATCCGAACAAAAAGAATTACCAGGATGATGAAGCCGATCTGACCAAAGACACCTAAAGTACGTGTGTCGCGCCAAAAGGGGACAGATTGTTTGGCTTGGAGTTCTGTTTGTGGAGGGCTGTCAATCTGGGCCATTCGAAATCCTCCTTAATTTGATGAGCTAAGCTGGATGAAAGTTTTTAGCGCACCAGGATTAGGTGAATCCCAGAAAATAAGTATTTGAAATCGAGTAGGGGTTCTGGAATTCGTACACGGCATAGAGCAACTTGTTTTCAAATTGCTCATGAGCAATACAGTGCGACCAAAGCCGAACCGTATTGCTCATTGATGATAAACGGCCGTTAAGAAGATAAATCAATCCAAAAATCAGAAA
>CAYGMR010000324.1:0-3339 GCA_964350725.1 uncultured Ardenticatenaceae bacterium
ACAGCGCCAGTTGGATCGTGGTTACCGTATGGTGGAACTGCTCAAACAGCCACAGTACAGCCCATGGCCGCTGCAACAAGAAGTTACCCTGATTTATGCAGGTACACGCGGGTTAGCTGATGCCATTGAAATAGAAGAGATGAATCGCTGGAGTCACGAGCTTGTACGCTTCGTCGACACAGCCTATTCTGACCTCAGCAATGAATTGGCAGCCGGTAAGTGGACCGATGATATTGAAGCTGCTCTAAAACAGGCCATTGTAGAATTCAACGGCAATTGGACTGCTGATAATCAATAAGCAGCATGAAGTAAGGAATAAGAAGCGACAATGCAGATTTTGTAGACAGGCGTCTTTCATTCCGAATTTCGCAATCCACAATCCGCATTTAAGCAGGAGTTTCCCTTGGCTACCGAACGCGAACTAAACAAACGCATCAAAAGTATTAAAAATATTTCGCAGGTCACCAGTGCCTTAGCGGCCGTATCGGCCTCTAAGGCATCACGCGCCCAAAAGCAAGTCGAAGCAACACGCGCCTATGCCGGCAAAGCCTTCGAGATTTTGAACAATTTGGCTTCGCAACCAGGCATGGGTCCAGCCACACACCCGCTGCTAACAGCACGACCTGAAATAAAAAACACAGCTCTCGTGCTCATCACAGGGGATCGTGGTTTAGCCGGTTCCTATAACAGCAATATGGTGTCGCGTGCCGAACGTTTTTTGAAAGCATTACACACCCCAGCTGAAGTGATTACCATCGGCCGCAAAGGTCGTGACCTGATGATCCGTCGTGGGTACAATGTTGTGGCTACCTTTGCGGGCTTGCCAGATCCACCTTCAATTCTCGATGTCACGCCCGTTGCACAGATTGTCACCGAGGAATATCTAAATGGTAAAGTTGACCAGGTGTTTGTCGGTTATACTGATTACATCAATCTCATCAGCCGTCGCCCCACTGTAAAACAGCTTTTACCACTTAAACCACTTGATTTATCAGGGATGGCCGTCTCAGAATATGTGGCCGATGTGGACACAAGTAAATCTTCGGATCGCGCCTATACCTATGAACCTGATCCGGTGTCACTCCTAGAAACCATCGTGCCGCGCTTCACCCAGTTACAGATATTCCAATCTGTACTCGAAGCATTGGCTAGTGAACACAGCGCACGTATGGTTGCGATGAACAACGCCACTGATAATGCGGCGGAATTGATTGACATTTTGACCTTAGAACGAAACAAAGCTCGTCAGGCGAGCATTACAAACGAAATCCTGGATATAGTTGGCGGTGCTGAGGCACTCTCCCAACTATAATTAAAATAATTACTGCTTTTACCGCTCAGAGTCGGTCTCATTTCGGCAAGCTCAATGCAAGCCTAGACTGTGCTCTCTGAGATTTTTTTTGGAGGAATTATGGCTATTGGCAAAATATCCGCCATTCGTGGCGTTGTTGTCGACGTAAAATTTCTAGGCGACATGCCGGAAATTTACGACGCATTGGAAGTTGACGGTCCCGATGGGACATTAATACTTGAAGTACAGCAGCATTTAGGCGACGGTCTAGTGCGCACTGTGGCTATGGGTTCCACCGATGGTATGCCACGTGGGTTAGATGTAAGAGCGACTGGGGGCCCAATCAAAGTGCCAGTTGGCCCAGTGACTTTGGGACGTATTTTTGACGTGACGGGTCGTGCCATTGACGGTGGCGAAACCCCCATTGCCGAAGTCTACTACCCCATCCATCGTGAAGCACCCACATTCCAAGACCAAAGCACAATCATCGAAACATTCGAGACTGGCATGAAGGTTATTGACCTCATCGCCCCGTTCATCAGAGGTGGGAAGACCGGTATCTATGGCGGTGCTGGTGTCGGCAAGACTGTGACGATTGCTGAATTGATTCGCTCGGTCGCCCAAGAGCATGAAGGTGTATCTATCTTTGCCGGTGTGGGCGAACGCACTCGTGAAGGTACCGACCTGTATTACGAATTACAAGAGTATGGTGTGCAAGATTCTGTGGCGATGGTTTTTGGTCAAATGAACGAGACGCCTGGTGTACGCTTGCGCGTCGCTTTGACAGGTCTAGCCATGGCCGAATTCTTCCGTGATGAAGGACGTGATGTGTTGTTATTCATCGACAACATTTTCCGCTACGTGCTGGCGGGTTCTGAGATGTCGGCTTTGCTGGGTCGTATGCCCAGCGCTGTGGGTTATCAACCAACATTGGCTTCTGAAATGGGGGCCTTACAAGAACGCATTACTTCCACAAAAACGGGCTCGATCACATCCATGCAAGCCATTTATGTGCCTGCTGATGATTATTCTGATCCGGCACCTGTGGCCACATTTGCCCATCTTGACGCTAGCTTGACGCTGGATCGTGGTGTGTTTGCGAAGGGTATTTTCCCGGCTGTGGATCCATTGGCTTCGTCCAGCCGTGCGCTGCAACCTGATGTGGTCGGTGAAGAGCATTACCGCACAGCAAGTGAAGTGAAACAAGTTTTGCAGACTTACAACGATTTGCAAGATATTATCGCGATTTTAGGTATTGACGAGTTAAGTGAAGACCAAAAATTATTGGTGGCGCGTGCGCGTAAGATCGAACGTTTCTTGGGACAGCCGATGTTTGTGGCCGAGAAATTCCATGGTCTGAAAGGTCAATATGTGCCCACACGCGAAACGATTCGTGGGTTCCGTGAGATTCTCGATGGCAAGCATGACGATTTACCAGAACAAGCTTTCTACATGGTCGGTACCATCGACGATGCAATTGAGAAGGCAGAAAAACTACGGGAAGTAGCGTAAAATTGTAATTTCTCAGGCTCAGGGTCGGTCTGCTGACCGCACCCGGTTGTGGTCCGGTCAGCAGACCGGCCACGAGCGGGGGAGCCTAAGTAGTTACCACGAAGTTAATTCAGGTGATTTATGCCTATCGAATGTGAAATTGTAACACAAGAAAGAACGGTTTTCAGCGGCATAGTTGATGCAGTAAATGTGCCTGGCTCTGAAGGGCGTATGGGCATTTTGCCACACCATACAGCGCTCTTAACCACATTGGGCTTTGGCGAAGTCATTGTACGTACGGCTGGTGTGGAAGAGTTTTTTGCTATCGGTGGCGGGTTTGTCGAGATACAGCCAGATAAAGTAATTATTTTGGCTGATTCTGCTGAACATGCGGCAGAGATTGATATCGAACGCGCGTTACAAGCACAGGAACGTGCCAAAAAGTTTATGGCAGAAGGTGTGCCAGAAGACCCAGAACGATATGCACAAATCCGCGCCTCTTTGGAACGTGCCCAGATTCGTGTTGATGTGGCCAGGCGGCGACGTGGCGGCCGTTC
>CAYGMR010000324.1:3439-5585 GCA_964350725.1 uncultured Ardenticatenaceae bacterium
GAAGTGATGCGGCCGTTGCGTGATGGCGTGATCGCCGATTACTTTGTCACTCAGGGGATGCTCGAATATTTCATCAACAAAGTCGCAGGCCGTTTTCATCTGCGTAAACCGATTGTCATGATCAGTGTGCCCTATGGCGTGACCAGTGTAGAACGGCGTGCTGTGCGTGAAGCTGCTTTGGCGGCTGGTGCACGCGAAGTTCATTTGATTCCCGAACCGTTAGCAGCTGCAATTGGTGCTGGTTTGCCTGTAGGCACGCCCACAGGCAATATGGTTGTCGATTTAGGGGGGGGCTCAACGGAAGCGGCCGTTGTCTCCATGAACGGTATTGTCTGTGCCGAATCGGTACGTGTGGCTGGTGTACATCTCGACGAAGCCATTATCAGCTATATCCGTAAAAAATATAACCTCGTGATTGGTGAGCCAACAGCCGAAGCGATGAAAATCAAGATCGGTGCTGCAATCGAGCAAGATGATGAGCTTGAAATGCAAGTGCAAGGTCGCGATCAAGTGGCCGGTTTGCCCAAAACAATTAGTGTTAAGTCGAGTGAAATCGTCGAAGCGATCCACGAGCCATTGACCGCAATTGCCAATGTGGTGCGAGCTGTTTTGGCCAAAACGCCACCGGAGTTATCCTCCGATATCATCGACAGAGGCATGGCACTTACTGGGGGCGGGGCACTGCTGCGCGACATCGATACGATGTTGACACAACAAACGGGCGTACCGGCTTATGTGGCTGACAATCCTATCGCCTGTACGGCTTTAGGCGCAGGCAAGGCGCTGGCTGAATTACCCATCCTACAACGCAGTATTTCTGATATGTAACATAGGTATCTTCTCAATAAACAGGGGAGCCTCTAAAATATTGAGCTGTTACTAAAATAGTCTTGCAGTTTAAACTATATTACAAAAGCCCCACTTTCGAGTGGGGCTTTTTTGATACATCGTAATCAGTGTCTGGAATTTTGGTTATACCTCTTATGGATTCAAATAATAGGTCATGCGCTGCATTTGTACGACGGGGTCGCTGTAGCTCACCTGCACACCTTCTGGTACCGTCAATTGCACAGGCACATAGCTGAGTAAAGCTTTTACACCTGCACCTACCAACCTATCGGTAATTTCTTGGGCAACATCGATGGGAACCGCTAAGATCGCCACCTCAATTTGTGCTTGTTGGATGGTCGTTTCTAATTCAGCTACTGATTGCACCACAAACTCACCCATTTGCCGCCCAATTTTTTCAGGATTGCTGTCGAATACGCAAAGAATACGAAAACCGCGATGTTGGAAGCCATTATAATGCGCCAATGCGTGACCCAAATAACCCGCGCCAACGATGGCTACATTCCACTCTTTTGTCAGGTGTAATATTTCTGAAATCTGTTCAATGAGATAGTTAATGTTGTAGCCGGTGCCTTGTTTGCCGAATTCGCCAAAATGGGAAAGGTCTTTGCGAATTTGTGCGGAGCTGATGCCAAGTCGTCGCCCCAGATCGTGGGAGGAGGTATTCGTTTTTTCGCCTTCGCGCTGTAGGCTGTTTAATTCGCGTAAATAGATGGGTAAACGTCCTATCACAATATCTGGAATGTCGTCGGTCACAATTGGGATCCTCTTATTTTGTGCTTAACCAAACTACTTCGTGCAAGTTTTCACAATTTTAACAGAACTGAATTAGAGGGGCAAACGGCCGTTTAGATCAAAAACCACGAACAAGATTATCAATGATGTTCTGACATGCCAGGGGCTCTCGTTTACACCAACGCAGAGCGGCCGCTCTAGACCAGATTACTGACAAGGAGTTCGCAACCAAGCCAGAAAATGCAACTCCAGACCGATGCAATAAGAAAAAAGTACTATTGCAATTCAGTTGCCGATCATTTATGCTGTGAATGTTGAAGTTCGCAGATAACAATCAGTAATCAAAGCAGTTTCTTGACCCGCACAAATGCATACACACAAACTCATATGCATGCATACAGCCACCTCGAGGTAAACGCTCATGTTCCAGCGCCATTCTGCACACACTCTTTTCTCTCTTTTCCTCTTCCTATTGATCGGCTCCCTATTGCGAGGACACATTCCGACCGTCACTCAATACGCAAACTCTGCGTCCAACAGCAACAATACGCTCGAACTGGAT
>CAYGMR010000324.1:5595-6033 GCA_964350725.1 uncultured Ardenticatenaceae bacterium
GTGCAAGTTAACCTGCCCCAAAATCGGAGCATTTATTACACAGGTTTTCTTGCTGAACCTGAAGAAGTCGCACCACGCGCAACGGCCGTGTTCGGCGACCTCGCTCCGGAACAAACAGTTACTGTGGAAATCCCCATCCAAATCCGTGGTGTGTCACAAATCGACATGACAACTCTCAATCTATATGCACGCGGCAATGGCGGTATCACATCGGAAAAAGAGTATGTCGCTATTCCACTCGTTCCTTTTGTACCCGAAGAAATCACGATGCCAGCAGATGGTGACATTTTTGAACCGCAAAGCGGACATGTTTCCTTTAATTTTCCAGCCGGTTGGTTGGAACGCGACGCTGATATCAACTATCTTCTTCAAGAAAAATATGTCCAGGAAACAGGCGAAACTGGCAGCATCCTGACCTTTACGGTCAGTGCCGTAGAG
>CAYGMR010000324.1:6043-6783 GCA_964350725.1 uncultured Ardenticatenaceae bacterium
CGCCAAATCTGAACTTAAAGCTGCGCACGACAGATAACTTGGACGAAGCGTGGCAAGAAATCCCAGCTATTATTGACAACGATACCAACCAAGTCATCTTTAGCGTGACCCATTTTTCCACCTTCAGTCTAGCAGCTATTGTCGGCGAGGACGCTTCCCCCGACCGCTGGAACCCATCTTGGACGCCACCCGTTGTCGATGGCTTTAGCGGTGCTGCAACCTACAACCATTCATTGCAAATACCGCCGGGCATCAAGGGGTTGCAGCCACAAGTCACGCTCGCTTACAGCAGTCGCGGCGTCGATGGTCTCATTCGGCAAGTGGACAGCACACCCCTTGGCCAGGGCTGGTCGCTGGCTGACATCAGCATCGCACGTGTGGGGGTGCGTACCTTTTCCAATTATGTAAGCCACCCGGGCAAATATCGCTTAGTTTTAAATGGCAGCGGTTATGAAATAATTCCCCAAAGTGAAACCGGGATACCGCTAGATGCACCGCTCAGATATTATGTCAAAAACCGACCGGATATAAAGGTTGTGCGCTATTTCGATCCCAATCTAGACAATGGTGTTTGGGAAAACGGATCGATCCAATGGTCTGATGGCATTTATTGGGTAGTCACAACCGCTGAAGGTACCCAATATCGCTTAGGCTATCTACCCGATACGATTTCGTTCCACCGTACAGGACAAGGTGCATCGCTACATATGAGCGGACATGCAGGTAGAATCGCACGGGTT
>CAYGMR010000325.1:0-6763 GCA_964350725.1 uncultured Ardenticatenaceae bacterium
GATGGATGTGCCGCCGGTAACGGCCGTTTTCAATTTGGCGACCTTTTGCATAAGATCGGCCGGTCCAACAATCCAACCGAGGCGCCAGCCGGTCATTGAGTAAGCCTTTGAAAGCGCATTTAAGGTCATTGTTCGCGCTTTACCACCGGGCATTGTGGACGGATTTGAATGTTTAAAATCATCGTAGACAAACAGGTCATAAATATCATCGGCAATGATGACCAGGTCGTTTTCTTTAGCGATTTCTAGATATTCGGCCGTGTCCTCCGGGGATATCACGCTGGCAGTCGGGTTGTTGGGTGAAACCATGAGCAAAGCGCGTGTGCGGTCAGTGATTGCATCACGTATCTGCTGTGGGGTAACCCGAAAATTATTTTCTGCATGGGATGGCAGGCCGACTTTTATGCCACGGGCAAAAGTAACGGCGTCAACATAGGTGTTGTAATTAGGTTCCGGTACGATAATTTCATCCCCGGGATTGAGGGCAGCCACGATCATTAAGAAGAGTGCTTCCTGACCACCGTTCGTGACGACGACCTCTGTTGCGGGGTCGACATCAAACCCATTAATGGTTTTTGTGCGTCGTGCGATTGCTTGACGCAGGGCGAGGAGACCTTCGGGCGGGACATAGTCCTGACCATGCTCGCGCATTGCTTTAGTGGCCGCTTCAACGATATGGGCGGGTGTATCAAAGTCGGGATCGCCGCGCCCCAGAATAATTGTATCGGGGAAAGTTCTGGCGATGCCGATTAGTTCGTATAGTAAATCTGTGCCTTGCTTTTTCTTTTGTGCCATTGGTTGGTCTCTCCTTTTAGTTTAGGTAAACCACAAAAATAAATTGGATAAAAAACATTAAGTTCTTGTGGTTTCCTCAGTGAAAACGGGATGCTCAAGGTGTTTTTAATTCAAAAGACTTTCCCGTTTTCACCTAAGCTTTGCAGTGCTTGTTCGGTATTGTTGTCAAGCGTTATTGCCAGGCGGATTACATCAGGAGCGCCAAAGTCGGAACCATCTGCTGCTTGATAACCAGCTGAGGATAGGGCAGATAACGCCTGTTCTTTCTTTTGGGGTAGCATCCTTAGGGCAATAAGCGAAGCGGTGTCCCCAGGCAGGGGGATAGCGTTCAGTTTGGCAACGCTGTCGCGCACAACCTGTCCTTGCTGCTGCAGCTGTTCTAGCTGTTCAAGATGCAGCTCAGCGAAGGATCCTGCAGCTTCTAATGCTGCATATTGAGATGCAGTGGCTGTACAGATGGCCATGATCTGTTTTTGCGAACGCATCGGCTCAAACCAGTTTGGCGGGGCAGCGATATAGCCAATAAACCAACTGTCGAGACCGGCGCCTGGCCACGCTTCACCTAACACGGCGACGCGATCTGCCATGCCGTCTTGTGCGGCAAGTGAACTGTATTTGCCAGAAGCCAGCCATGGAGCTAAACCCTGATCCCAGATAACGGCCGTTTCATATTCCCTCACAAGACGAGCCAACTCCGCAACCTCAGCGGTGTTGTATGCCTTGCCACTAAGACGTGAAGGTGATTCTAGAAATAGCAAGCGGCCTCCAGCAGCAAACGCCTCTTCAATGGACTTCAATGTCGGTAGCATGGTTTCTGGGTCCACGGCCAAGCGGATCAACGGAAGTTGGCGCACGCCTAAAGCATGCAGCACACCTGGTTCGACAACTGCAGGGATGAGAATCTTTTCAAAATTCTCGCCGATTTTTTGTAAAGTAAGGAAGCGTGCCTCCTGAATACCGGCCGTTACAAGGATATCCGCCATAGCGTATGGGGTGCCCATGGATGTTGATAAATAATCGCTCAACGCCTCTCGCAGTGGCCCAATGCCGGGCACATCAACATAATGTGTCTGGCCGCTCTGCAGGGCTCGTGTGGCTGCCTCGATTGCTGGTTGATTCGGCTGACCAGCAGGATGGCTCACACGCATATCCCCCGGTGAGGCAGGCATTAAGGGTGGTGCGGCGGTGTTGAGTAGGGTGTTTGCTACGAATTCATCTAGAATATTAGCAATTGTTTGAGATGTCATAGATAAATTATTCCTTCAATTAACAAAGTTTTACAGATAAAAATGATGGCGGATAGTACCGCGCAAGGGAACATGTTCCCGGAAATATTATTGCTGATTGCATATGGCAATGCCGTCGACAACCTCTAAACTAGCCAATGCTCGTAACTTAGCATCCGAGATATGGTCACGCAGCAAGGAGGCGGCTAAGTCAATATCTTTGTCAACAATGGCGTCAAGAATACACTGGTGCAGTTCAACTGGCTGTTCAGGATATTCGTACTTGGTTTGGCTGGTAAGCCCAATCAGCATCCCGGTTTGCAAGCGCATGCTGCGCCAGGCAGAGAATAGACGGCTGTTTTTTGCTTTACGGCAGATTAGCCCGTGAAATGCGAGATCTAAATTGACAATCTCGCTGCGCATTTGTCCCGCCTGAACGGCCTGAGCAAATGCATCGATTAAGGCTTGGAATTCGGCAACATCTGTAGATGACAGGTTTTCAATAACGAGAGGCAAAGCTCCTAGTTCGAGTATTGAACGCAAAGTATAAACTTCCTCAATATCAGATGGCGAGAATTCGGTGACGAAATAGCCACGGCGTGGAATAAGTGTAATTAGTCCATCTCGCTCCAACGCGGATAATGCTTCACGTACCGGAGCGCGGCTGACGCCTAGCTGCTCGGCCAAAGTCGATTCGACAATATGTTCGCCGGTGCGCAAATCGCCATCCAAAATGGCATCTCTCACGCGGTGCTCAATTTGCTCGCGCAGACTAGAATTGCCTAAGGGTTGAAAATTTTCAGATGTGGTTATCATGATAGAGCTCTTCCAATTTTAGTGTGCACGAGCTTGGTTTATATAAGTATCAGATTATTTTCGGGAAGCGTTATAGCCTCTCCCTCCAATACAATACTAGACCGTTGGTGCACCAGTTGTATAAAGATTCCGCGCCCAACGGCTGGCGGCGATACCGCCAAGATTGACCATCGCCTGCAACGCCTTGAATGACATTTGAGGATCGCTGTGTGTGTAGGTGACACGGCGGGCACCGCTACGTTCTGCACCAGGCACAAGCTGCGCCATATCTGCCTCGGCTGAACGCAAGAAGTCTATCTCAACCGTTAACGGCGTGGACAACTGCCAAGGCTTAATAGCCAGGGACACGGCTGCTTCGGCAGCCTCGCGGATACGTGGGCGCGTTTCTTCGGGCGATAATGTTCTGGTCGAAAAGCGACCGATTCCCTGTTTTACTGCTACCGTTTCGATATCGCCGAATAAATCGGTCGCTTCAAGCGTAGCAGCGACATCACCTGTGACGAGCACAGTAGGCACGCCATACAGTCCAGCATAGAGGCCATAGATACCGAGTTCGCCAACGGGAATGTCGTTCAGTCGAATTTCACTCACTGTGGCTGTACTAATAGTATGGTCGAAATGTGCTTCGGACGTTCCCATGCGCGCATGAAAGCCTAATTGAAACAGACAGTCAAACGAACTATTCATGCCCGGCAGCAAGCCGCCGATGCCGGAAGCTGACGAGCCGGAGATTAACTCAGCCTCTTTGCGCAACTCTTCACGTAGTATGTTTTCACCGGAATCGTGACCATCTTTGACCCAAATACGTTTGGCGCCAGCGGCAAGTGCGCCGTCAATTGCTGCATTAACTTCATAAGTCGCTTGCCAACGCCCTCTGTTGGCCCACTCCGAGTGACCGGTGCGAATCATGCGCCCATCGGTAATCCCGGAGAGTCCTTCCATATCAACCACGATGTATACATCCATTATTGACTCCTGTCTATCCTAAAATTTATGGGTAGTGCTTGCTCACTTTAAATCATGCCTGCGTCGCCCGACTAAGTAACTAAGTATATGTCGGGCGACGCAAACGCCTGGTACATTATTTCTTTGAACTAGCTGCCGTCAGCGAGTTTAAGGTCGCGGAAAGTGAACCAGCCGTCGTTACGTGGTTCCCATTCGAACTCGCTAGAGTTGATCGCCACGCTATTGTCTGTGTGATAAAGGGTAACCTCAAGAGCTTCATCAACATAGTAATCCCAGAATGTTGCCCACAGGGCCATACGTTCATCAAAGTCGATCTCACTTATGATTGCCTCACTGGTATCCTGCCACTCACCTTCGACAACGTTGCAGATATCATCTTCGTTATCGCTCCAGTCACAGTGGTAGAAAATAGGGATGAGGAACGGATTGCTGCCAATTACTTCGAAGATCGCTTCACGATTGTTGCCAGGGGTTAATATCTGTTCCGAGTATGCGGCCGTATCCAGAATGTTCAAATCCACTTCGAATCCAACTTCTTCAAGCATTGCGGCAGCGACCTCGGCTACTTCTTTGTCGTTACCTAGTTGGAAAGTCATGGCATCGATATGAATCAATGGTTTATTGCCTGCATCTGGATCGTATCCCGCGTCGAGAATCAACTGCTTAGCAAGTTCCGGATCATAATAATCGATCGCTGCTTGCTGACCTGCATATTGCCCGTTGTGTTCTGGGAAGAATTCATCGGTGCGCAGAAGCAAAGGACGGGCGGCGCCCTGCACCTCGGCTAGAAGTTCGCGATCGAGGGCGCGGCTGATCGCCTGGCGAATGCGTTTGTCCTCGGTCGTTACTACATAACCATCATATGTTTCCTGCATATTACCAGCGGTGCTGTTTGAACGAACCTCAAACAAGTGTTGCCGACCACCCGGTGCTCTCATGACAGTCAAACCTTCAGCGTTGCTAATATTCTCTAGGTCGGGACCGGGTATATTAGCAACGAAATCAACTTGTCCTGCAAGCAGTGCTGCAATCTGGCTACTAACTTCGGGTATGACCTGATAAATGATGCGATCTACTTCTGGACGGCCGTCCCAATAATCGTCCCATGCTTCAAACACATAGCGATCGCTCTCAGTGAACTCGGTGAGAATATAGGGACCAGAGCCAACCGGGTTGCGGGCAAATTCTTCTTCACCTACTTCGGTCAAATAGTCTGGCGGCAATAACTCACAGCCATTGTAACTAACATCAAACTCGAACGATGATTTGGGGCCATCGGTTATGATGTCGATGGTCGTATCATCAATCACGTTTACCTCGGAGATAAACTGCCACTGTGGGTAAACCAGGAAATCTTCGCGTGTCATAACGCGTTCAAGATTCCAGGCCACAGCCTCGGCGTCCAAGGGCTCTCCGTTGTGGAATGTAAGGCCCGGGCGTAAATTAAAACGCCAGGTCACATCGTCAAGCGCTTCCCAACTCTCGGCAGCTTGTCCTACATAGCCAGAGCTTTCTGGGTTTCGCCATATAAGGCAGTCGTATAATGTATTTGTTAGCCAATGGGTCGAACCATACCAAGTTACAGGGGCATCCATGGTGCGAATGGGACCTGAATGAGCGAAAACAAATTCTGACAGTTCGCCAGAATCGGCTTCTGCGGTTGTTTCCTCGCCATCTTCTTCAGGTGGCTCATCCATCGGCTCATCTGCTGGTTCTGCCGATTCCTCTTCTGCCGGTTCATCGACGGCTTCCTGCTCTGTCGATGTCTCTGATGGTGTAGAAGCCGGTTGGCAGGCAACCACCACCAAAGTAAATATCAACGCAAATAAAAATATAAGAATATGCCTGAATTTCATTTTGTTTCTCCTCGCATTGTGAGCAAGCTAAGTTTGCTTTCTATACAGTATCGGGCTAAGGAACGGGAAATAACAATTGTCGTCAAATTAACACCCGTTCCGTGAGGCTGACGCCGCAATTCCGAAAATTGTTTAATTGTCAGCCCTAAGGGTTTTGCCTGAGGGACTACATAGTGGGTCGTGTCGGCTAAAAAATAAAACATTACTTGAAGTGTTAACCAAAAGAACTCTTTAGTGTAATCGCGTCGATATGCACCTCCCTCATACTCCAAAAGCTTACCAGGTCCCCGAACTTGCTTGCGGTGGGATACCATGTAAGAACCTTCGTGCTTTGAGTAGATAGTTTGTCTTTCTGATCGGTGGCGACAGAGTCTTTTATCACCGATCCTATGATTGCGTTGTTTTCTAACGTGCAGCGCGCCAAATTTTGAATCACGCAGATTGTCGACAGTAGACAATCTTACAGAAGCTTATACCATGTATTAAGTTTTGTCAAGCTTTTTGCTTGGACGACGCTTCAGGACAATCATGTGCATTATGTAAACAAAGCCGGTGATTGTGTAATGTTTTTTCCTGAAGTTCAATGAGTTCCGGTAGAGGTTTTTGCTTTTTGGGGATGCTAAATGGTGTCCAAACAAGAGCAGGACTTTTTGAGCATAGTTCATCTAACAAAAATTGTTAGGACTATTGCGATTAGGTCTTGTTAGTAGGTTTGGGGTATTGTACTACTTATGATGAATAGCCGTTTTCTTTTGCCTATGTGCCGGGAATCTGTGAAAGGTCGGTGCAAAAAATTAGTCGGCCGTTTCTGACACGACGGCCGTTGCCCGCAACGGATCATTACGATTTAACCACATCCAGGGGAGGATCGGCCATAAGCAAGGGTGAAAGTAAACTAGCCCATGTAGATTGGTTTACACGACGTCTACACGCATGGCGTTTGAGTACGGTTCGCAAGGCGGATCAGGTGTTGGTGATTGATAACGGCCGTATTATCGAACGCGCATCCATGTTTCATTATTGGCAGCCAAAGGCTTTTATTACGATTTGTATATGAGCCAAAACGAGCGCATGGATAACAAGCATTAACTGTGGAGAACGCAT
>CAYGMR010000326.1:0-6758 GCA_964350725.1 uncultured Ardenticatenaceae bacterium
AATCTATCTTTGATGCTGAGTTGGCTTTCTCAATTAAAATTTGTTCATTTGTACGTATCATTGCTAACCTCCACAAAATACACTATGTTTGCACTTTTTGTAAAAACCTGACTTCGTGGCAATAAAAGAAAACTGCAAAGGTAGTGAAAATAATCAATTTGATAGGTTTAATTTTAATGGCGCTTTTGAATGGACACATCAGCCAAAAGGTGTATTGAGGGTGTAACTATCGGTGGATTTTGCTAGCCCATGCCCAATCGTGAATTGACCGGGGGCGGCCTACGTGGTCGTTTTCCCTCCGGCAGCTTTCCGCCTATAATTCATGCTATGTTTGACATACTGCCTTGGAGATTGGACTCATCTCTAATGACACGGAGGAAAAAATGAACAGTCTGATCGTTGGCGCAACAGGCGCAACGGGCCGGTTGCTCACAAATGAGCTGCTTAAGCGTGGACAATTTGTCAAGGTGATTGTGCGCTCACCCGACAAATTACCCGCGGTTATCAGGAATCATGCCAACTTGTCTGTGATTCAAGCTGCCGTCCTGGATTTAAGTGACGCCGAATTGGCTCAACACGTGCAAGGGTGTGATGCTGTGGCGTCTTGTCTGGGACATAATATGAGCTTGAAGGGTATCTATGGTCAACCGCGCAAACTTGTTACCGACGCGACACGCCGCTTATGTGGGGCGGTGCGGGCCAATCGACCAGAAAAGCCGATTAAGTTTGTGTTGATGAATACCACTGGTAACCGCAACCGTGATCTTGATGAACCCGTTTCTTTTTCTGAGAAATTCGTTGTTGGCCTGCTGGGCCTGCTGTTACCTCCTCAAGCGGATAATGAACAGGCAGCGGAATACCTGAGAAGCGAAGTTGGGCAAAACGATAAGCTGATTGAGTGGGCGGCGGTACGGCCGGATAATTTGATTGATGCGGACGAGGTTACCGCGTATGACGTGTATCCGTCACCCATGCGCAGTGCGATCTTTGATGCAGGCCAGACTAGCAGAATTAATGTGGGTCACTTTATGGCTGACTTGATTACAGAAGCGGACATCTGGCAGAAATGGCGGGGGCAAATGCCTGTTGTTTATAACAAGGTTGCGTTGTCGTCACAGTAGCAAATGCGTGATGAAAAAATAGTGTAGCCACAATACGGCACTCCCGCTAAATTTTCTGTGGAATAAACGGCCGTTATCTCCTCCCTTTGTCACCTCCCCTGGTTGGTTGGGCACTGCCGCTGGCAACGGCCGTATTGATTGGTTTGTCCCCGTTGGTTTCCCCCCTCCTACATTTTCCTTTATAATCTCCATGTGAATGACACACTCCTGCAAACCAAGCTATTCATCCCCCCCACACGCGCCAGCATTGTGGTTCGTAACCGCTTGCTACAAAAACTGAACGAAGGCTTGCCGGGCAAACTGACACTTGCTTCTGCCCCTGCCGGATTTGGCAAAACCACCGTGATTACTGCCTGGCTCTCTGATTTGGATCGGCCAGTGGGGTGGGTCTCTTTGGATGAAGATGACAGGGATCTACAGCAGTTTTTTAGCTATGTGGTTGCCGCGACACGGCCGTTTCCCGACATCTCCCATACCCTCGTCAATCTGTTGCAGTCACCACAGCCACTGCCAGCCAAAACGTTAACCAAGGCTTTGGTCAATGATTTAGCCACCGTTTCTACCCCTTGTCTCCTTGTCCTCGATGATTATCATATGGTCAAATCTTCAGAAATTGATGAAGCGCTGACATTTCTGCTAGACCACATGCCACCCAATCTGCATCTTGTTGTAACCAGCCGCAGCGAACCATCACTGCCCCTTTCCCGGCTACGTGCCAGAGGGATGGTGACTGAGATTTTGGCGGACGAATTACGCTTCACGGCACAAGAAGCAGCTACATTTTTTAATGAGATGATGGGCTTGACATTATCTCAAGACAATATTCACGCGTTAGAAATGAAAACAGAAGGGTGGATTACGGGTCTGCAAATGGCCGCGCTTTCCTTGCAACGTCGAGATTATGTTTATGGCGAGCCGGATATCGAACAATTTATTGACGCGTTTACTGGGAGCCACCGCTATGTTTTTGATTATTTGGCAGATGAGGTACTCGCCCATTTGCCGGCCGAAACGAAGCAGTTTTTGTGGCAAACGGCCGTTCTCAACCGCCTTTCTGCCCCCTTGTGTGCTGTTGTAACGGGGCAAGCAGACAGCCAATTGATGCTGGAAACGCTGGATAATGCCAACCTATTCATCATTCCTTTGGATGATCAACGGCAATGGTATCGCTATCACCACCTGTTTCAGGACTTATTACGCCATCGTTTAGAAATGCATAACACAGTAGCAAATATTGCTGATCTACATCTCCGTGCGGGCAGTTGGTTTAAACAAAATGGATATTGGGAAGAAGCGTTTGACCATCTGTGTGCCGCCAAAGATATGGATAAAGCCGTACAGCTTATTCGGCAACAGGCGCGGATGATGTTGGACTTGGGTGAAATCAGCTTGCTTTTGAAATGGATAACGGCCGTTCCCGAAACCCGCATTATGCAAGATGCCGAACTTGCCCTTTATTTGGCTTGGGCAACTTTTTTGAGTTTTCAATGGGACAGGCTAGATGATTTGCTGACTCATATTGAGCAAGGTTTAAAATCAAGCCCTGACGAGGCTATCTTATGCGAAGTCCTCATTCTCCGTGGTTCCCTGGCGCGTTATCGAGGGCAAGCCGACCTGATGCTGGCATTGTTCCACCGCGCCGAGCAGCTTTCCCCTGCTGAACAACCTTATTTGCAGGGTTGGATCGCCCTAAACTTGGGTTTGGCGCACATCATGTTTGATGAATTGGCTGTGGCCCTGGAACACTTGCAAACGGCCGTTAAAAATTTTGAGCTTGATGCCAGCATGTGGGTATCGTGTATGTTTGCCATGTTTAACTTAGCTCAAGTGCAAATGATGCTCGGCCAATTATCAGCGGCAAAAATCACCTACCAAACCATGTTGCGAGTGGCTGACCAACAACAGCAACGCCACTTTGCGGGTTTGGCAGATGTGGGTTTGGCCTGGCTCTGTTATGCCCAAAATGAGTTGGGCACAGCTAAAATCCATGCGGAAAAAGGGGAACGGTTAAGCCAAGTAAGAGGTGCAGCAGATGTTCAACTCTACCGTAATATCATTCTGGCACGTATCTACAATGCGCAAGGAGACAAAGAAGCGGTTTTAGCCAGCCTCCGCGCAGGCGAGTCGCTTCTGGCTTCCATAAATGATGCCGCATTGTTTGCGAACATTTTGGCTGAAACCCTCTGGTTTACGCTGCTCCCCGGTGGCCTGGCCCACCTCATTGATCCGCAAATGGCTGTCGTCCGCTGGCAAGCTGAAAACCAGTGGCTAGTTGAAGGCTCTCCGATCTTTCGGCTGCCTTTTGCCGGCCATCTACCCGATTTCAACGAGCTTTTGCAGGTTCGATTGTGGTTAAGAGACGGCCGTTTCTCTGAAGCTCAGTCCCGTTTGCAAACTTTATTACTTGCCGCCGAAGCTGCCAAACGTATCCCCAGCCAAATTGGAATCAAGATAGTGCAGGCCATCATGTTCCAGACCCAAGCACAAAGTGAAAAAGCCCAAACTGCTTTGCAGCAAGCATGTCAGTTGGCCCAGTCGGAACAGATGGTTCGCCTATTTGTGGATGAAGGGCAGCCCATTGCCAGCTTATTGCAAACGTTGCCGCCAACGCCTTTTCAGCGGTTGGTCTTGGCTGCTTTTGCTGAGAGCACGCTGCCGGTTGGGGCAACGGTACAAACCCAGGTGATAACGGCCGTTTCTTCACCGCCTATCGATACTTTAAGTCAGCGTGAATTAGAAGTTTTACACTTGATTGCCAGCGGGCTATCCAATCGTCAAACGGCCGAAAAATTAGTCATCGCACCCAGTACAGTCAAGAAACATCTCGAAAACATCTACAGCAAATTGGATGTTCACAGCCGCACCGAAGCCGTTCGGCAGGCCACCGAACGCAATCTAATCTAGCCCCATCCCCTTACTACGTCACCAGAATACGCCGCCTTATTCGCCATTTGGCGCATGACAGTACGCCTATGCAATTTGTATGCTATTGCCACTGATTTGAGGTGAAAGCGTTTAAGTGATTTGAAATAGCATCTTTAGCTCGCTGCGCTTTCACTCAAGTAATTCACAAGAATTCGTATCAAGCTATTCAAAACGATTCTTGTGAATTACAGAACAGCAAAGGAGTCAGAAAATGGCGGATGAAGATCAAGAATTGCATGTTGTATTTGGTGCAGGCGGCAATTTGGGTCAGGCGGTGGTTCGTGAGCTGTTAAGAAGGAGTAAATCGGTACGAGCGGTGGTGCGTAACGGCCGTTCTTTCCCCCAGGCCATCGTCGAAACTGTCCAAGGCGATGCAGCCGATCCAAGCAGCACCCAACGCATTTGTGAAGGCGCTACCGTCGTTTACAACTGCGCCAATCCCCCTTATACAAAATGGCCGGAACTGTTCCCCGCACTCCAACAAGGCATCATTGCTGGAGCGGCAGCGCACAACGCCCTTCTTGTTTCGGCTGAAAACACCTACATGTATGGCGATGTCGATCGCCCGTTCACCGAGGAGATGCCATATCAGGCACATACTCGAAAAGGTATGGTACGAGCGCAGATGGCTCAGGAACTGATGGCTGCCCATGAGCAAGGCCAAGTGCGCGTGATCATGGGTCGTGCCGCCGATTTTTATGGGCCGGGCGTGTTGCGCACCAATATGGGTGAGCGTGTTTTCTTACCGGCGCTAACAGGCAAAAAAGCAGTCATTATTGGCAATCTGGATGTGCCACGTGATTACATTTTTGTCGATGATTTTGCACAAGGATTGGTGACGTTGGCTGAAAATGAAACGGCCGTTGGCCAAGTTTGGCACATTCCCAATGCTCCCACATTAACCCAAGGCGAACTGGTCAACCTTATCTATGAGGAAGCAGATCAAACGCCCAATGTGGAGGCAATACCGGGGATGATGGTCAAAGGATTAGGACTGTTTAACCCTCATCTACGTGAGGTGGCTGAGATGTTGTATGCGTTTGAAAAACCATTTGTGATTGATAGTAGTAAATACCAGAAAACATTTGGCAACCAGGCCACCCCGCACCGCGAGGCGATCCGCCAAGCGCTGGTTTGGTATCGGCAAACCCTGAAATGAAAGTGGGAGGGATAAATCATGCAAAAAACAGCGATTAAGAAAGAAACACAATAATGGGACACAGATAAAGTGTTTTGCCATCAATTGTCTACGCGGCAAAAACGGTTTGGCGAAACACGACGTAAGCGCAAAAACTACAAAAGCCTCCAAAGAGACTTGAAGGAGTATTTCAAAATGAAATCTTTCGTAAAAAAACAAAAACTATTTTTTATCGTTTGGATATCCGCGATGTTCGGTGTCGTTGCTGCCCTGCCTTTTTTGTTGACAATGCAAGCAGACCAACTGCAAGCGTTAGAATTGCCATTCCCACCTACCGTACTGCTTCTGCTGGCTGTGATGCAAAACGGATTGCTGTTGGGCGTGATGACGGCTGTGGGATTATTCCTCGCGAAACGTGTCGGGTTAGGCTTGCCGTTTGTTGAAGCCTGGCTCAACAAAACACCACGCCCAGAAGCATGGCGGCGTGTCATGACATCTGCAATCGTGATGGGCATTGTCGCTGCACTCATTGTCATTGGGCTTGAAACGGTTTATTTCGTGCCGCAGATGGCTGCGGCTGGCCTCTCATTTCCTGAAAGCGCACAGCCCCCCGCCTGGCAAGGCTTTCTGGCCTCATTTTATGGCGGGATTACGGAAGAGGTGATCATGCGCCTTTTCTTGATGACATTGTTGGTTTGGTTGGGCAGCAAAATAAGCCACACCAGTGAAGGTCAGCCCACCTCCACCATCTTCTGGTTGGCAATTGTGATAGCAGCCATTGTTTTCGGATTAGGCCATCTGCCCGCCACAGCAGCGCTCGGCGTGCCATTGAACAATCTAATCGTCACACGCGCCATTCTATTAAACGGGATTCCTGGTATTGTGTTTGGCTGGCTTTATTGGAAACGTGGTTTGGAAAGTGCGATGGTGGCACATTTTTCAGCTGATATCGTACTCCACGTTATCGTCCCCTTGTTTTTGGGGGCGATTTAAGTGGACAAGATAATGAACAAACGAACAATTATCCTAACGCTAATTTTTATAACTGCCTTCCTCTTGACTGCTTGCACAACAACAAATGGGCAAAAATCAGAACTTTCTTGGACGGAGGCAGAACCCCTGATTCTAAGTGGTGATGTTTGGCAAATTGCCCAAACCCACGATCTTGAAGTGACTTTATATCTCGGTGATGGGCAAATTATCACAACGATGGAACCTTACTTAGATGCCGTGTTTCAGGTGGTGGCAGATTGTGGCGAACCCTGCACGGAGATCGTGATCAGCGATGCGTTTACCGTTGAAATCCATCAAGGCGATGAGTTCCGCGTAACCATTGAGGTTGACGAAACATGGCTTGAGTATCTCGAAGTCTCACAAAGCGAACAGCAGCTCAAGATTGGGCTGCGGCCACATGCGGGTATCTCCACGAATTTCGAGCCGGTTCGCCGCGCCGAAATCACCATGCCCAGCCTCGTGGGTGTTCACTTAGATAATGCCAGTTCGTTGGGAGGAGAATTTGACACCGGGGATATCTGGTTCATCGTTGACAACGCCAGCGATCTCACATTGACGGG
>CAYGMR010000327.1:0-6727 GCA_964350725.1 uncultured Ardenticatenaceae bacterium
CTCAAATTGACCCCGTTTTCGCCAACTTCTGTGTCGTAGCCAGATGACATTTTACGAATGAACTCATCGGCGCCCACAGCAACGGCCGCTGCTTCTACTTCGGCATCGCTTGCATCTAATTTGCCGTAACGAATATTCTCGCGAATCGAGCCAGTAAACAAGAATGTATCTTGCAGCACGATGCCTAACTGCGTGCGTAAACTATCTTGAGTGACATCACGAATATCATAGCCATCAATGGTCAACGCCCCGCTGGTGATGTCAAAAAAGCGTGCCAGCAGCCGAATGATTGTGCTCTTGCCCGCACCAGTTTCACCGACCAAGGCGATGCGTTCACCTGGTTTGGCGTGTAGGTTAATGCCGTGCAGAATATTTGTGTGTTCGTTATAGCCAAAGACAACATCTTTAAAAACAACATCTCCTTTGATGGCTGGCAGCGTTTGGGCATCCGCTTTGTCGCGGATGTCTGAACGTTGGTCTAGTAAATAAAAGACACGTTCGCTGGCGGCCATGGTCGCCTGGAAGATGTTGTAACGCTGGGCCAGTTCACGAAGCGGCTCAAAAAAGCGTTCTACATACAGCACAAACGCGACCAATGTACCGGCTGTTAAGGCATTATCGAGCACGAGCCAGCCACCCACGCCCACAACCAATGCTGTCGCTAAAGCGCCCATCATATCAACGCCAGGAAAGAAAATGGCTGAAATGCGTGAGGCTTCAACATTGGCATCGAAGTAGGATTGGTTCAATCCGCTGAAAAATTGGGCATTGCGAGCTTCACGTGTGAAGCTTTTGGTGACACGAATACCGCTGATGGATTCGTTGAGGTAGCCATTAATCAGCGAAAGACGTTGGCGTGTGGCACGGTAGGCGATACGCACATGTTTGCGCCAATAGTTGGTCAAAATGACCATTAGTGGCAGCACGGTAAAGGTGACTAGCGCTAATTGCCAGTTGAGCCAAAACATGGCGATGACAATGCCTGTGACGGTGAAAATGGAGCGAAATAGACCGGTTATTGACCAGGTGATGAACTCTTGCATGACACCCACATCGCTGATGAGGCGGCTCATCAGACGCCCCACGCTGTAATTGTTGAAGAAGCTCAGCGAAAGTGTGTGCAGATGACGGAATAACTGACTGCGAAAATCGGCCACAACACCTGTGCCAACCTCAGCCATAATGGAGATGCGAAAACGATTGCTAACCCAGGCAAGAATGGCACTGGCCAATAAGAGCAGTGCCCAATTGCGTACTGTTTCTAATGACCCCGTTTTGATGCCTTCGTCAATGGCTTTGCCGATGATCAAGGGTTGGGCGACGGCCAATAAGGAGCCAATGATCATGAGGAAGATGGCGACGTATAGTTTGATGCGATACGGCCGTAAATAAATCAGCAACCGTCGCACTAAACGGCCGTCATAAGCCTTCCCTAATAATTCATCTTCATCTGACAACAAATCTTTGATTGTCTCTTCGATTGTTTTTTGTTTACGTTTATTACTCATTTGTTCCCTGCCCTAGGCGATGACCATATTGCGTTGTAAGTCCATAAACGCTTCTTGGTCTTTTAGCTGTAAATCATAGATTTGGCGGTAGAGGCCTCTGGTTTCGAGTAATTCACTGTGTGTTCCGCGTTCAATGATACGGCCGTTGTCTAAAACCAATATCTTGTCCGCACTCTTCAATGTGAGTAGACGTTGGGCGATAATGAATGTTGTGCGCCCTTCCATCAGCACTTCCAACGCTTCTTGGATGAGGTGTTCTGTTTCGGTATCCACGCTGCTGGTCGAATCATCCAGAATCAAAATGCGTGGGTCTGTGAGCAAGGCACGCGCGATAGCGATACGCTGTTTTTGCCCGCCGCTGAGGGTGACACCGCGTTCACCGACGCGGGTGTCGTAGCCTTCAGACAGGTTGAGGATAAATTCATGGGCGCGAGCGGCTTTAGCCGCAGCGATGATTTCGTCCATCTCCGCTTCTGGTTTGCCATAGGCGATATTTTCAGCGATGGATTGACTGAAGAGGAAAGGGTCTTGCAGTACGCCACCGATATGTTTGCGCAGGCTGTAAATTTGCAGGTCGCGGATATCATGATCATCGATGGTGATACGGCCGTTGCTGACATCATAAAAGCGTGGGATTAGATTGGTGACTGTCGATTTACCTGACCCGGTGGGACCAATCAGCGCGATTTTTTCTCCAGGCCGTGCATGGAAACTAATGTCACGCAATATCTGAATGCCATTTTGATAAGCGAAACTAACCTTTTCAAAGCGCACATCGCCATGGGCATGCTCTAATTGCACAGCATGTGCATTTTCAATAATCTCACGCGGCGTGTCGATGATTTCGAACACACGACCAGCACTGGCAGCGGCCGTTGCGGCCAAATTAACCAAGAAGCCCAAGCGCTGTACTGGCCCGTTGAGCATCAGCACATAAGAAATCATGGCAAACAACGTGCCGACAGTCAAAAAGCCATCCAATACTAATGGTGCGCCAAACCACAAAAGCAGAAAGATGCTCAAGGCGACGAGAAACTGGAAGAAGGGCCAATTATTGGCCCAGGTACGAATGACGTTGACGCGCCTGTAATACCATTCGTCATTGTCTTTATCAAACTTTTTCAACTCAAATGGCTCACGCCCAAACGCTTTGATCACGCGAATGCCCGTCATTGACTCTTGCATGGTGGCGGAAAGTACACTCATCTGCTCTTGAATGCGTTTAAACATCGGACGAACTTTGTTGCCAAACCGCACCGTCGCGAAGATGAGAACTGGCATGGGCAAAAGGGCAATCAGTGCCAGCCGTGGTGCTTGATAAAGCATGGCAAATGTCACGCCGATAAGCAGGATAATTGTGGCCAATAAGTCTGCCATACCAATGCCAGTGAAGCGTTCGGTTTCGCTGATGTCGCTGGTGGCGCGGCTCATCATGTCACCTGTGTGGCTGCGATCATGAAAGGCGAACGGTTGATTTTGGACACTGGTAAAAAATTCATTGCGCAAATCAAACCCTACACGATGTGAAAGCCATTCACCATAATAACGCTGCCCAAAGGCGGTTACACCACGAATGAGAGCCACGACTAAAATCACAGCGGCGGCGATGAATAAAGCCAGCGCATTATTTGCTGCGAGGCCATTGTCGATGGCGAGTTTGATAATTTGAGGAACTAACAAATTCAGACCTGTGGTGATGAGTACGGCACTGTAGGCCAAAATTAATTGAGTGGGATACGGCCGTAAATAACCCAAAAGACGCCGGTACACGTCAACCTTAGGACGTGTCTGCGCTTCTTCTTGTGTCACGAATACCTCCAATTGGTAATTCCCGAGCGGGAAGTTACCCTAATCTTACCTGACAAAAGAAATCCATCAGCAATATTTTATAAACCTCCCGCCAACGGCAGAACCATCCATTCTAGCAGATCATTCTTGATTTCCCACACTTTTTTAAGTAGTTGTTTAAGGAAAACCTGTGATTCCAGTGTGTTTTTGCCACAGATGAACACGGATTATTTGGGTTAAGGAGATCAATCCATGGCGAAAAGCGGGCAAACAAAAAGCGGAGGATAGCAATTACGCCATCCTCCGCCTGGTTTCAGGGGGTGCCTGGGATGAATGTTAGCTTTCGGCGATTGTCACCGAATTCATAACATCTCCCTGACGGATAGCGTCAACCACATTTTGGCTCTTTTTGCCAGTAACTTTACCAAAGACGGTGTGGTTGCCATTCAAATGGGGTGTTGGCCCGTGGGTTATGAAGAATTGGCTGCCATTGGTGCCGGGACCAGCATTGGCCATTGAAATCACGCCGGTTTCATGCGTGAGTGGGTTGCCAGCAAATTCGTCTCCGAATTTATAGCCTGGTCCGCCACGACCTGTGCCTGTGGGATCGCCGCCTTGAATCATGAAATTAGCGATCACACGGTGAAAAGTAACCCCATCGTAATAGCCTTCACGCGCCAAAAAGACGAAATTGTTGACGGTGATGGGCGCATATTGTGGTGCCAACTCAAGTTCGATAATGCCTTTGTTGGTGTTGATGCTGGCCACATATTTTTTCTTGGGGTCAATTGTCATTGCGGGTGGATTATTATATTGCTTAGAACTCATCGTTATTTCCTTTTTTGCTATGACTACAACGAATCAAGGAAGGAACGAATTTAATCAATGACGAGGAAATTCGTTCTTTTCCTAATTGGTTGTAGCCGACTGTTAATCGCCGAAGCCAGCGCTGCCTTCAGATTCTTTCAGGCTGTTGATTAAATTGACGTATTCTTGTTTGGCATTGTCCTGGTTTGTGCCTTTGCGCTTTTTCCAGGCATCATATTTGGCACGGCCGACAAAATCGGTGAAGCCGGGACGTTTACCTTCAACATCACCGACGGTGGCTTGTTTGTATAGGCTGTAGAGCTTGAGCATGGTGTCATTGTCGGGTCGTTTGGTTAGCTGTTTGGAAGCGGCAACGGCCGTTTCAAATTGTGCTTGTAGGTCAGGCATAGGTTTCCTCCTAAAGTTGTATAAACGATGTTTATAAACGTAGTTTATCAACTATACTGTATTTTGCAGATTGGTTCATCCATTTTGAGAGATATATATTTCTTTCACATCTATTTTACTGGTTTTTATCATCATCTTCTTGTGAATCGGATTGTTGTCGACTGTTAAGAATTACACCGATGATGATACCAAAAGCCGCGCCGAAACTAATTCCAAAACTAACGCCAATGCCGACATTGCCGAAGGCGGCACCAAGCGCAGCCCCTAACGCGACGCCCATACCCACACCTATTGCCAACGACATTCCAATAATATTTGAATCTTCCATGATTACTCCTTTATGATGGCGATTTTAGCCATTACAACTTCGACATGAATTGGAAGATTGCATCGTCGTTCCCGGGTAAATTTTCATGACCAAAGTCAGGATAAAGAGCCAACTGTTTCGGCGCGGTGATCTTATTGTAAGCCGCAAATTGGGTGGATGGCGGACAAATGGTGTCACGCAGGGCGACCGTCAAGCGTACTTCAGCTTGAATACGCGGGCAGAGGTGCTGCACATCGATATAGCCTAATTTGGTGAAAACGGCCGTTTCGCGTTCATGACGGGGATCAAAGCGGCGAAAATAGTCGCGAAGTTCAGCATAAGCACCTTCATCCAAATCTATTTCCCACACGCGCTGATAATCACATAAGAAAGGAAAAACAGGTGCGGCCAGTTTGATGCGTGGTTCAAGTGCTGCACAAGCTAAAGTCAGGCCACCACCTTGACTGCCACCAGTGGCACCAACGCGGTCAGCATCGACATCTGGCAACGCCATAATGATGCGAGCTAGTTGGGCTGTGTCCAGAAAGATATTACGGAACAATAAATTCTTGGCATCCAGATCATCTAATCCACGAATGATATGCCCATGCAAGGTGCCGCCACGTACCCCGCCAATATCTTCAGAAAAGCCACCTTGCCCACGGCAATCCAGGGCAGCAACTGTAAACCCGCGTGCTGCATAGCCTAAGCGACTGACCCAATCGCCAGCGTTCATGCTGTATCCGTGAAACATGAGGAGGGCAGGATGTGGGATGGCCGGTTGCCGAGGTTGCCATAATTTGGCATGGATGCGTGCACCCCCGACACCAGTGAAATAGAGATGGCTGCAAATGGCGAATTCAGTTTGAAAATCCGCCGCTACAATTTCTACTTGTGGATCGAGTGCGTGCATTTCTGCAAGGCTCTCATCCCAATAGTTGTCAAAATCGGCCGGACGCGGATTGCGACCTGTGTATGTGTACAATTCATCGAGAGGGTAATCAAAACTGAGTGGCATGGTAATTCCTTATAAATTGTGCAACTATACGGCCTCTCTGGCTGTGGCGGTGTCCTCATCGCGAAACTAACCGGCTCGGTCAGGAGACACGGCCGGAGCACCTGAATAGTTACTAAATTGTTCGATGGCTAGGGCGACACCATCATGGTTGTTATCGGCTGTGATGCTGGTGGCAACCGCTTTCACGCCAGCGGAGCCATTGCCCATTGCAATCCCGATGCCTGCCAATTGCAGCATTTCGATATCGTTGTTGCCGTCTCCAAGTGCGAGGACATTTTCTGGAGAAATGGCTAATTCTGCTAACAAACGACGCAGGCCATCCCCTTTGGAGGTGTTGGCTGGCAGGATTTCGACAAAGTGCGGCACAGCCTGGGTTACTTCACCCGTCGCTCCGAGTTTTGCTTGTAACAGTTTAGCAAGGGTGGTTTCGTTATCAGTGGCACAAAGGATTATTTTATTGATTGCTAATTCGTTTAGCCTGGGCAAGAGTGGTCCCATAATTTTAGGGAGCGGTTCGTGATATTGGCTGGCTAACATGTGGCGGTAAATGCTGTCTTGATCGGTCACGATTCCATTGCTGCAATAGGCGATTTGGGGGAGATTATGGGTTTGGGCAAAGGTGAGGGTGGTCACGGCCGTTTCTCTTTCCATGACCCGTGTATACAGCAGGGATCCGTCGGCATTGTAGATCATGGAGCCTTGTGAAAAGACGCCGGGCGTATCCAGGTTTAATTCAGCAATAACGGCCGTTGCCGATGCCCGCGATTTACCAGTCGCTAAAACAACCAGAATCCCTTGCGCACGCGCAGCTTGAATCGCGGCCGCATTACGCTCGGAAACACGCCCTTGGCTGTTGAGTAAGGTGCCATCAAGATCAATGGCGATAAGTTT
>CAYGMR010000328.1:0-2207 GCA_964350725.1 uncultured Ardenticatenaceae bacterium
GCGTATCAATGTTTTGACCAATGTTGACAATGTGCGACAGCAGTTGCCCCATTAATTGAGGGGTGTTCCCCCTCATCGACTCGAGTGTCATGCCAGTGCTGGTCGCAATCCAAATGTTTGCGTGCCCTACCTGTGCAGGGATGACAGCTTGCAATTTGTAAATGTCGCTTTTCTTAATTTGGAATATGCCCAAATAAATACGAGGCTTTTCAGGATAACATCCTATGTAGGTCAATGGCGCGCCATTGACCTACCATAATTTCCATTGACCCCGCAAGATACCAAAGAGCCATGCATAATAATCGCAGTGATGATGACATGAAAACCTGTTTCGGTAAAGATTCGCCAAAAATGACAGCTATAGGTAATATTAATTATGACCATTGAGTCTAAAATGGCAGGTTCGTACCTACGATTTTCCCAAGGCATGCTTGGCAAAAAGATAAAAACACAGACGGAAGAGAATACAAACAAAAATTTATCAAATTCCTTTCCGTCCGCGTTTATAAAGGATAGTTGTTATCTATTTTTATCGACAATATTTTGTTGGAATTAGCGCGTTCGTGCCTAAATGACTGAATAGGAGAGTTTTTTATGAGTGAAACTACAACAATTGTGATTTTTGGTGCATCAGGTGATTTGACACGGCGTAAATTGATACCGGCATTATTTGATCTTTATCTAAAAAAGCGCTTGCCGCAGAACACGCGCATCGTTGGCGTTTCGCGCAGCCAATTATCCGATGAAGAATTCCGCGCTAAGATGGAATCTGGAGTGCGTGAGTTCTCGAAATATAATTATAGCGAAGAACAATGGCCAATATTTGCAGGGATTATTAGCTATATTGCAGGCAATTTGACAGACCTGAATGATATGCAAGCCCTCGATGCGGCATTGCGCGCGCTGGAAGGCGATGCTGTTGCCAATCGTATGTATCATTTGTCGATTGCACCCAAGTTATATGAAGCGGCCGTTGCTAATCTTGGCGCGGCTGATATGGTGGACGAATCTAACGGTTGGCGGCGTGTGGTCATCGAAAAACCGTTTGGTCATGATTTGCAATCGGCACACCAGTTAAATGATGCCATCCATGAAGTGCTGGCTGAGTCGCAAGTCTATCGCATTGATCATTATCTGGGCAAAGAAACAGTACAAAACATCATGATCTTCCGGTTCGCCAATTCGTTTTTTGAACCCGTGTGGAATCGCAATTATATCGACCATGTACAAATCACGGCTGCGGAAACGGTGGATGTGGGGCATCGAGCCGGTTTTTATGATGGCGTCGGGGTTGTCCGTGATATGATCCAAAATCATATGATGCAGCTGTTAGCTATGGTTGCTGTTGAACCCCCCGCCTCTTTTGATGCTGATGCGCTGCGCAATGAAAAGGTAAAGGTACTCAAAGCGATACGGCCGATCCTCCCCCATGAAGTTGCGAAACATACAGCGCGTGGTCAATATCGCACCTATCGTGATGCGCCGGGGGTTGAGCCGCGTTCATATACGGCCACCTTCGCTGCTTTCCGTTTTTATATCGATAATTGGCGCTGGCAAGGTGTGCCGTTTTATTTGCGCTCTGGCAAAGCAATGGCAAGCAAATTCACCAGCATCACAATTGTCTTCAAAGAACCGCCCCATGTGCTGTTTGAACTACCAGAAGGGGCAAAGATCGAGAGCAATAGTCTGACGATTTGCATTCAACCGGATGAAGGTATTCATTTTTCATTCCAGGCAAAAGTTCCAGATACGGCCGCTGAGATGCGGACGGTAGATATGACCTTCCATTATGCTGACTCTTTTGGGCGCACGGCCATTCCCGAAGCGTATGAACGCTTGTTGTTGGATGTTTTGAAGGGGGATGCTTCCTTGTTTACGCGTGGTGATGCCATTGAGTTAGCATGGAATCTGATTGATCCGATTTTAGAAGGCTGGGATTCGGACGCGGCTCCTTTAATGGCTTTTTATGAATCGAATAGTTGGGGACCGTCGACGGCCGATTTATTGATCGCCGAAAACAACCATCGTTGGGCCAATGCGTGTGAGAATCATGTAGAATTGTAAAGAAATATGCTGTGGCCGGTGTCCTCACCGCGACACTACCCGGCTCGGTCAGGAGACACGGCCGGAGCACGTTACGAAATATGCTGTGGCCGGAGTTCTCGCCGCGACACCATCCGGCTCGGTCAGGAGACACGGCCGGAGCA
>CAYGMR010000328.1:2258-6712 GCA_964350725.1 uncultured Ardenticatenaceae bacterium
TTACGAAATATGCTGTGGCCGGAGTTCACTACCCGGCTCGGTCAGGAGACACGGCCGGAGCACCTGAATAGTTACGAAATATTAACTGCGTTGTTACATGATTTCTTCTGATGGTTTTTGTGGCAGCCAGGTTGTGAAGGTTGTACCTGCATTGAGGGCGCTTTCGACAGCGATACGGCCGTTATGCGCGTCAACCATCGATTTTACAATAAACAACCCCAGGCCGGTGCCTTTAATTTTTTCTTGTTTGACGCCTGGTGTGCGGTAATACAATTCAAAGAGATGACTTTGTTCGGTGCTGCTCATGCCACGGCCGTTATCTTTGATAACAAGCACACTTTCATCCCCTTCTTGCGCCAAAGTCACAATGATATGGCCTGCTGGCGGCGTATATTTGACAGCATTGCCTACTAAATTATAAACAATCTGTTGCGTTCGATCGATGTCTACATAGGCCGGCGTGGGATTCAATGGGCTGTCAAATTGTAAGGTTTGTTGTTTGGATTTGACCATACCGGCCATGAAATTCAACGTTTCGCTAACCACCATATTTAAGTCGCAATATTCTGGTTCTAATACAAGCAGCCCTTCTTCAATTTGATCGAGTGAAAGCAAATTTGTAATCAACTTATCGAGCCATTCTGCTTGGGATGAAATTGTGGTCAAATATTCTTGCTGGCGTGGATTGGCTTCAGAAGAGAAAGCTGCTTCTAACAATTGAGAATAGCCCAAAATGACGGTGAGTGGTGTGCGCAGGTCATGGGCGGCCATTGCTAGAAATATTGATTTGAGGCGGTTTAGCCGCAGTAAATCAGTGTTGGCTTGCGCAAGTTCCGCTTTGGCTAAACGTAATTCGTTGCGTTCTTGCATCAGTTTTTGTTCGAGAACGGCCGTTTCTGTTGAATCAGTTATCAACAAAAGCAGCCCATCTTCATATTGATCGATTTGGCACGCTGAAACTTGAAAAGATAGATAGCGTGAACTCCCATCGGCTTGCTGCCGATGTACATGTTCGATTTGAAATTGGGGGATTTGTCCCGTCAGAACATCGTTTAAGGATGTTTCTACCCCCAGGAATTCAATACACAAATCCGCCAGAGGCGCACCAACAATCTGTGTATGCGCTTCTTCAAGGATATGCCGAAAACTATCTGAGTGTGCAAGAATAGTAAGATCATTTGCGATGAAGGCATAAGCAAGATTTTTAATATTGGTAAGCTTTTGGATTACGATAGATTCAAGTTGTGGTGGAATTGTTTTCATAAGTCTGTTTCAATGTGATCCGCTAAAAGGGAAAATGCATTCTCAACATTTTCGCCACTTTTCGCGCTTGTTAGCAAGAAAGGAGCCTGTAATTGTTGGCTGATAGATTGTATATCTGCAGGTAAAATCGTTTGTGAATCCTGTAAATCAGATTTGTTGCCGAGTAGAATAAAGGGAGCCTGGGGCATCATTTTGAGTAATTCAGCTGCATACTGGGTTAATGCGGATAATGTAGCCTGCCGTGTCAAATCACAAACGATCAATGCGCCTGCTGCCCCGCGCAAATAACCTTGCGTCGGACTTGTAAAACTTTCACCACCTGCTAAATCCCAAATAATCAAGTTCAACATATGGTCGTCACGTTGCAACCGTTTGCGCGAAATATTAACACCAATCGTGCTTAAATACTTTTCGTCAAATTTCCCTTCGACGAAGCGACGGATCAAACTCGTCTTGCCGACGGCGAAGTCTCCTAATAGACAAACTTTTTTCTGGACTGTTTTCATAACTTTTGGTTGATTTTACCTCTTGAACCTTACGATCCATGTGTATCTATGTTAGCTGACAGAGGTTGGTGTTGCTGAAGGCGTTGGTGTAATCTGCCATGCTGGAATTGGTTCCCTTATCGAGATCCAACGTTGCGGAACCCAACCGCGTTGTAAACCATCTGCTGTCTCCCATTCTACCTCAACCCAGATATGATATGCAGCTAAAACTTCAAGGGGGATGCCTGTTGGAATAACCGTTTCAAGTGGTGCGTCCAAAAAAGGCTCAAATCGAACCCAGACTGGGAAAATTGTAATAGCCTCCGGTGGTAAAGGGGTCGCTGTTGGTGTGGGTGTAACGGTTGGCGTAGGTGTTTGGGTTGCAGTTGCTGTTGGTGTAGGCGACGAGGTTGCCGTCGCGGTTGGCGTGGATGTATAGGTCGGTGTGGGCGTATCGGTTGGTGTCGGCGTGTATGTCGGTGTGGGCGTATTGGTTGGCGTTGGCGTGTAGGTTGGCGTTGCGGTTGGGGTCGCTGTGAATGTGGGTGTGATTGTGGGGGTTGCACTGGGAAAAGCCACTGGATAAAGTGCAATTGTAAATTGGAGGTAGAAGCAAGACAGCAACATTAGCAAAATAAAGACAATGCTGCTGCCGATCAGGAAGTATTTTTGGCTGCGACTTAAAGAACGCTCTGTTTGTGATTGCGTGCCAATTCGGCCGACTTCAACTGCAAATTTATCAATATCAGGTTCAATCGCTGCGATTGTATCCGGGTCACCATCAAAATCGCGTAAGATGGGGCTATGGGCGAGCTGAAGCCCGATCATAAAATTGTGCAAGAAGGCACGGAACCCTTCCGGCTCGATGCCATTAACGACGACTGCTAGATAAACGGCCGTGCCGCTTTCAATAATAATGCGTTGATTTCCATATTGGATCTCTTCTAACTCTTCACCTGTGGCATTTTGACCAAATGAATCCTCTGCGAAATCCCGAATCGCTGTCAACATGCCGCTGATTAGATCAGAATCAGCATTTTCATTCGCTTCATTATCACTGCTGCCATGGGCGAGCAGCAGCCCAGACCCATGTTGGATTAAAAAGAATTCGCGTACAGAGAAAGGCAGTGCATCACGGACAGCTAGTTTCCCTGGTGGTACCCCTCGTATTCTTGCCCACATATTGCGTAAGGCTCGCGTGGGGCCAAAATTCAACTGACCATCGACATTGCGTTGCAGTTCACGCAAAAACGAGGAGACTGATCTTTGTACAGTTTCGCCAATAATTGGATACAAAGCTTCAACAATTTCATCACGAGAGTCACGGATTTGCACACGGATGGCTTCACCCATCACCGGCGCGAGTGCTTCTGCCATTTCGTCACGACTATCGCGAATTTTAAGACTGACTAATCGGCCAAATTCAGGTGATAATTGGGCGATCAAACCTTCAGCGTCTGCGCGGGCTTTATGCCGTAAAATATCTATTTCAAGCTGTAAATCTTTGGCTTTATCATCCGCACGCTTTAAATCTTGCTGGGTCGTGTTCAGTTCTGACTCAAGTTGGTCGATCTTGCTTTGTAGCGCAGTAAAGTGGCGCAGAGCCTCGCTGCGGAACTGGTCATTTTCTTGTTTGAGGGTTGAAAGTTGGTCGCGGTCTTCTGCAAGCAGAATCGATTGAATAGCGGTTAGTAGGGGATCTCCCGCAGCTTTATCATTTTGCGAATTTTCAGGGTTGATATTGTCGGAAGGAGGTGCTTCCATCTTGTCAACTATCTTTGTCTGTGTAGAGTCGCTGTCCTAGCTCAACCAGCATTTGGCCTAAATCATGACGTGATGTTTTGCGATCGTCTAATGATTTTGTGAGATTGATAAATTCTTCACGATGCGAATCGTCTCGTTGTTGTGTTTGTAATTGGAGATTGCGTAAACGTTCATTTTGGGAGGCTTCTAAACGATCAACGCGATCATTAAATGTTTTTTGGGTTTCCCGCAGTTGTGAAAAAATGTCTGTAGCTAACTTTTCGATTTGCATTGACAACTCTTGTTGTGCAACTCTGAGTTGTTGTGATTGCAGTGCTGATTGCTCATCGAGTCGTTCGGTGAGTTCCCTATGGGTTGTACGTAGTTGATTATCTTGATCAGCCGCCAACTGGTCAATGCGTTGGGTCAATTCTGTTTTGGTCGAGCGCAAGTTGCTCGTTTGGTCGTTTGTTAACACAGTTAACCGTTCTGAAAGTTCAGTGCGGACTGCTTGCGTTTCGTTGTGGGAGTTTTTAGCTAACGTATCAAATTTTTGATTGATCTCATCTTTGAGGTCTTGTTGGGTTGCATTTAGGTCAGCTTTGAGATTGGTTAACTGTTTATCGGTTGAACGCGCTTGTGATCCAAATAGAATATCCCGTAAGCGTTCCAATTCGGACACAGAAGGTTCTCCTTGGGCAGCTGGAGAAGGTGGCAGCGCTGTTTTTTCTTGCTTGCTGTCTGTTATCACGGGAGTAGAATTCTCAAGCATGTTATTTTGGTTTGTATTTTCATTTTGTTTTACTTCAACCGAATTATTTGATGCCTTTTTACCGAACATTATAAACCCCCAAATTTCAGGAATACTAAATCTCGAATCTTTTGGGGTAATTCACAAAAACGTGCTTTTCATCTTTACAAATGACTATAACGAATTAGGGAACAAACGAATTAAGCCAGTCG
>CAYGMR010000329.1:0-2399 GCA_964350725.1 uncultured Ardenticatenaceae bacterium
ATCCACAAGGCCACAGATTTATGCGATTTTATGCATTAAATCTGTGGCCTATCATTAATAATAACTTATGATTCAATTTACAATTCGTCGTTTATTTTTGGCCATTCCAGTATTATTTGCCATCTTGTTAGTCACCTTCTTGCTTGCCAGGGCAATTCCTGGCGATCCGTGCAGAGCAATTTTGGGCGAAAAAGCCAGTGCAGAGGCCTGTGAACGCTTTAGCATTCGTAATGGATTGGATAAGCCCGTGCCCGTACAATTCGGAATCTACATGGCAAATGTGGCGAAAGGTGATTTGGGTGATTCTTTACGTTTCGGCCGTCCCGTTACGATCATGATGATCGAACGCCTGCCCACCACCATTGAATTAGCTATGGCAGCCATCACAATTGCCTTGATTGTTGGCATCCCAGCTGGCATCCTTGCTGCCGTGAAACGTAATTCACCCACCGATGTGGGCGTGATGATCGGTGCCAATATCGGTGTATCGTTACCTGTATTCTTTTTAGGATTACTGCTCATATATTTCTTTGCGGTCATTTTAAAAGACACACCATTCTCTCTTCCCCCTTCTGGCCGCATAAGCGCTGGGCTTTCAGCTACTCCTTTTTATGAAGTGTATAATTTGCCGGTGATAGAGGGGAGTTTCAAATATCACATTTATGAATTTATTGCGAACTTTTATATTTTTAATTCAATCATTACATTTAACTGGGAAGTGCTTATTGATGTATCAAGACATCTCATCTTGCCAGCTATTGCTTTAGCCACGATTCCTTTAGCCATCATCGCACGCATGACCCGGTCCAGCATGCTCGAGGTTTTGGGTTTGGATTATATTCGCGCCGCACGCGCAAAAGGTGTTTCCAATAACAGCGTGATATTTAAACATGGCTTTCGCAATGCGCTTTTACCGGTGATAACGATTGCTGGGTTACAGTTAGGTGCAATTCTTGGTGGTGCTGTATTAACCGAAACAATCTTTGGTTTGGCTGGCGTAGGGTTGAGTATGTATGAGGCGATTACATCACGCGATTTTCCAATTATCCAAGGCTTTGTCGTGATCATCGCTTTTATTTATGTATTTATGAATTTAGTGGTTGACCTTTCATATGGTTTCCTAGATCCACGAATTAGACTCGAGTAAATTTCAGATTTAAACCCGAAGGGTTAGGAATGAAGATTAAATAACTTGTGCATTCCGTAATCTGTCATACCTGCGAAGGCAGGTATCCATACTGGATTCCCGCCTTCGCAGGAATGACAAATGCACAAATTAAATACTTGGCAGTCCTAAAATCTTTACAGAAAACGTTATTTTTAAAACAGACTATGGCAACAGTTGCAGAGATACCTGATGATAATATCGCCGATCTAGGCGATTACCGTTCAAATAGCTTATGGCGCTTAACATTACGACGCCTTTTAAAGCAGCGCTCAGCTGTTGTTGGGCTGATCGTTTTGCTGATCTTGGCATTATCAGCCATTTTTGCGCCCGTGCTTGCTCCTTATGACCCAACTGAGGTGCTGATCGGCAAAGAGGATGTCAAGCGACGCCAAGCCCCTTGTATCCATGTGCTTGGCTGTCCCCAAGACCAGCCACAACATATTATGGGGCTGGATGGTAATGTTCGTGACGTATTTAGCCGCATTTTATACGGCGCCCGCGTTTCTTTGCGTATCGGCTTTTTCACAGTTGCCATTGCTTCGATTGTGGGCGTATTTTTAGGCTCGTTGGCTGGCTATACGGGCGGCTGGCTTGACAATATCGTCATGCGCGCCATGGATATTATCTTGGCATTCCCTTTCTTGCTGCTCGCTATAGCGATTGTATTTGTGCTAGGCCCAGGGTTACAAAACGCCATGTTGGCGATTGCCATCGTTTCCATGCCCGCTTATGCGCGTGTGGTACGTGCATCGGTTTTGTCGTTGCGTGAGTCTGATTATGTAGAGGCATCGCGGGCACTGGGGGCGAGCAAGTTTCAAATCCTAACCAAACGTATCTTGCCAAATGCTTTGCCCCCTTTGATTGTGCTGATTACGCTGGGTGTGGCGACAGCGATTTTGGATACGGCCGCTCTCTCCTTTCTCGGTCTGGGTGCCCAACCCCCCACCCCTGAATGGGGCACGATGTTAGGCAGCGAGCGCAACCAACTGTTCAGCGCCCCACATCTGGTCATTTTCCCAGGTATTGCGATTTCAATTACGGTGTTGGCTTTTAATCTGATGGGCGATGGCTTACGGGATGCTTTGGACCCACGTTTAGTACGTGGCAAGATGGAATAGTCTTTTTCAAGATACAGACTTTATACAGACTTTGAAAGCTAAATCCTGCCCAGGTTTATGGAACAGGATGGGAACCGAGACCAATTTGGTTATTGGGGTCTAAGCTGCCATCC
>CAYGMR010000329.1:2409-5365 GCA_964350725.1 uncultured Ardenticatenaceae bacterium
AACGGCCGTTTCTCCAAACCCCCAACATGTCGTCGGAAATTGATAAGCAAGCGGCGGCCGTTCCAAATCGAGGCCGACGGGGCGTAAAAGGAACATGAGAGGTTATATTCACTTTTTTTTCTATCCGCGTTTGTATCTTTTTGACGCGGATAAAAGGAACGCTGATAGGCACATATCTCTTTTACTTTAATCGGTGTTTTCGAGGTTATCCATTTCTAACAGGAGAAACGGCAGTTCTCCATCCAACAGCAACTTTTCCCTCGTCGTGCTTTCATACAAACCCACGCGCAAGGTCAAATCAGCGAGAGAAGCAGGCTCTGTGAGCGTCAGATAATGCACATCGCGCACTTTTTCGCCCACGGGCAGCACGCTGGTGGGTCGATGTGTGTCGGCTGGCCAGCTATCATGCTGCGCCACAACACGGCCATCCGGCGTGACGGCATGTACAAAAACAGTGTAATTTTGACCCATTGCCGCCGCAACCTGCCAATTTAAGGCAACGCGAAGGGTTGATCCAGCTGGTAAATCCGTCAGGTCGCGTGCAAAGACGGTGTCGGGCAGGGCGGCTGCCACGGAATAACCTTGTAAGGTGAAGGCATCGTCCCAGGTTTCATCCACAACCACAGCGGGCACGGCCGTTCCTACATATTCAAACACATACAAACTACCTGCCTGCTGTGCGATCTCATATTCATCACCCGCCAATATTTCATAAAAACGGGTGCGGTATTCATCGGCGCTGTAGGGATACGGCCGTAGCTCACGATCCAAAACCACATAGTCAGGCTGGTTGCCGTGGCGTGTCCAGGGAAAGATGTAGATATCTTCACGATGCGAAAGATGCGGCACGAGCGGGTCTTGGGCCATCACAATCGCAGCGTCTGGCAAGGTTTGCAGCAGTTCTTCAACCTGGCGATGATGCTCCGTGACTTGATAGCGTGCGGGATCATATTGGGGGCCAGGCCAGAGTTTGCTTTGTGTCATCCAGCCCATGAAACTAGCTACCAAGAGCAGGATCATGCCGATCTTTTGCCAGCGCCCGCGTAAGCGCGATAAGCCAACGGCCGTTGCCCAATAGAGCAAAATCACCAACACCGCCGGATACCACGCCTCCAGCCGTCCCATCACACTGTATTCGCTGGCCAACAAAAAGCCGAGATGCGGCAGCATAAAAAAGGCGATTTCGGGTGCTAATAAAAAGAGAAATGCTGTCGGCCAGAAAAAGTTAAACAGCGCACGCAAGCGCATGGGCCGCAGCATATGTTCAAAAATGACAGCCGGTTCGGTCACAACCGTGTTCAAAATTTCGGGCAGTGTCCCCCCTAAATAGGTATAGTAGCTACCGGCATGGACATACCCTTCTCCGGGCGCAGCTAACAAATTGGGCAAAAGCACAAACGGCACAAAAATAAACCAGGCAGCCCCAATGGCAGCAGTCAGCAGGCCGATTAAATATTTGCGCTGCACAAGGATGATGTAGAGACCAAAGACAACGGCCGTTAAGCTCATATCCTCCTTGCTCAACATCGCCAAAGCCAAGCCCAACGCCATCCAACCATAGTTGCGGCGCAGCAAATGCAGCAATGCAAAAGAGGTCGCAAAAACAGCCAGCGTGTTACGTCGAAATTCGACTAAATTGACCTGATGCAGCGCCGGATGCATCAGGTAGGCAGCAAAAACGACCAGTCCCAGCCACGGATTTGAGCGTCGAAAGAACAGATAGAGCAGAAAACCGGCACCGCCCAACAGCAATGATTGCGCCACAAATAAGATGCGCACATCGGGCCATAGCCAATAGAGGGGCGCGTAAAGGGCAAGTGTTGGCGAGAAATGACTGGCGATGACGGAATCTTCGGCGAGGGTGACTGCAAAGAAACGGCCGTTGGCTGTATTCCAAATCGCCTGATCAAATTTACCGAGATCAAGCGCATTGGTGTTAAAGCTCATATGCTGGTTGATGGTCAGCGTTGAAAAAACGACAACATACAGCAAAAACAAAGCCAAGGCCAACCAATCTGTGCGCGTTATTTTATTGAGCAATCCACGTAATTTTGTCACCAAATTTGCCGCTATTCACCGCAAAATCACAAAGAACCATATGGAGTTCGCGGTGTGTTCATTATTTTTTCTCAAGCAGAGCAAGTGATTATAAAACAAATGAATTAATTCGCACTTGATTCTTCATTTGGTTCACACGCACGGAAGCGTATCTGGCCGCGCAGTCGCTGGGCACCTGTGATTTGATGTGCTTCTATGTATTCAGCCAGCCGCCTAGCCGGTATTTTGGCTTGCCTCATAACGGCTCGCTTGCACTTGACAGCTGCCGTCTTGTTCCCTTTTTATGCATTTACTTGACATCAACGGATTTTCTATTGACTTGTTTTTGGACTTCCAGCTATACTGTGCTTGAAATTGGGTTGCGATTTAGGGTTAAACCTGCCTGGAGCAGGTCTTAATCCTCAAAGGCTTGTACTGAGTAAAGTCGAAGTAACGCCTCTCGTTTTCCCGGCTTAGTTCAACAACGTTTATGCGGCGGCTGAAGAGCTGGTTTTGGATCGTTGTGTTTGACGCGCCGCATGAAACGCTTATTCGTTAGGCCGTTCAGCAATAGGAATACAAAGGAGAACTCATGGCAAGTATAGACATTAATGGTACTTCATTCGAATATTCTGAAGATGGCAGTGGCGAACCTCTTGTGTTTGTTCATGGTTCGGCTAGTGATTACCGAACCTGGCAGTCCCAGCGCGATGAATTTGCTAAGAAGTTTCGCACCATTGTCTACAGCCGGCGTTTCCATTGGCCAAATGAGGAGATTGCGGAGGGGGTCGATTATTCAATGTCCGAACAGCTTGACGACTTGCACTCGCTGCTTCTTTCACTGGATGCTGCCCCAGCACATCTGGTGGGGCATTCCTATGGTGCCTTTCTTTGTTTACTACTGGCCATTAAAGAACCA
>CAYGMR010000329.1:5391-6707 GCA_964350725.1 uncultured Ardenticatenaceae bacterium
TATCATCACATTGTTTGTGAGCGACCCACCGAAACCACCGGAGATTTTGAAGTTGTTGGTCAGCAGGCCGCGCACGGCTATCTCCATCATCAATCTTGGCGCGCGCGGCTTAAATCCGGCAGCGGCAGCCGTCAAACGGGATGATATGGAAGAAGCATTGCAGTTATTTGGAACGGCTGTCCTTGGTGAAGAATCCTTCCGTCAATTGTCAGACGACAGGCTGAATCAGGTACGTGACAATCTTATTAAGGCAGAAATCCTGAAGTCAGGTTTTTTACCGGTTGAGGCAGAACAAGTTAGGAACATGGGCACACCAACTTTGTTAGTCAACGGAGAGCAAAGTCCGAAGGTATTTCATCGCCTGACAGATCGACTTCAGGAATTACTGCCGAATTCAGAGCGAGTTGAAATCAGAGCAGCATCCCATATCATGCATGAAGACAACGTCTCTGCCTATAATGCCGCGGTTTTATCATTCCTGGAGAGGCAACACAAAATGGCCTAACAATGCTTGCGTGCGCCGTGAAACGGCGTTGTTAATCGCGTACCAAGTACGCTGGAGGTCACGTATCCAAACACATCTCCAACCCCAACCAACTTACCTTAACCGGAAACGGAGCGGGGAACAGAGCATGTTGGTAAAGCTGCTAAGTCACGCCGTACAGTGGCAAGAGGGGCAGCAAGGGGTTCTGCATATGGTAAAGGCTACACTGCTTGAATCTTAGTCTAGCGAGTTTATGTTGCTACAGGGAAGAACGGCTGTTACTCAGAGCAAAGCTCCGGATAGACCCTGTTCCTGATGGTAGATGGGAATCTTTAAGCGCCTAATCGAATGGAAACGCATCGGGACGCGCTGCTGGCGGCAGAGAATAGACGAACGAGATGCCTGAGTGCAGATAGAGTTAACAACGCATGGAACACGGGATGGCCTACGTGTCGAGAGGCAGAAGGTGACAGAGCAACCGTAGTAGTTTGAGGTAGGGAAAGCCTACTACATGGCGAAGGGTTGCAGGAACATCGTATCAAGTGAGGACATGATCGGTTCGGATGAATGTTAATCATCAATTACTCGATACACTCAACAGGTTAGGACAGCAAGGGCAACCTGTCGAACGCTTATATGCCAGAATGCTAGATGAGGAATTGTTCATCGCCTCTTACGTCAAACTTTACACAAACAAAGGAGCAATGACGATAGGAAGCGACCCGCACGATACCATTGACGGCATGAGTTTACAACGCATCCGCCATCTCATTGAGACGTTGCAAAACAACCAATGGCAGTGGAAGCCAAGTAGACGACAGCACATTCCCAA
>CAYGMR010000330.1:0-4415 GCA_964350725.1 uncultured Ardenticatenaceae bacterium
AGAAGCAAGGGGGTCTGCTCGGCCCGGTCTGTCAGTTGATCCGATGCCCGGTCGACCATCAGGCGCATAGCCAGCGTGAGGTAAAGAACTACCGATACCGTAACCACCAGCAACGCGGTCTTGAAGCGGTGGTAAGCCAGGTATTTCCAGGCCAGATAAAGGATGTCCGGTAGTGATCTCACTTTAAGAGCGTTTCTCCATCGAGCGTCTGGTCAAAATGCTCAAGCAGGTGGTGATCATGCGTAACGACCAGGAGGGTGGTTTGAGTGTCGCGGATTTGCTGAAAGAGGCGATCCATTACCCGCAACTTGTTCCTGGGGTCCAGGCTGGCGGTAGGTTCATCGCAGAGGAGGACCGGCGGGTTTAGCAACAGCGCCCGGCAGATCGCTACCCGCTGACGCTGGCCTTGAGAGAGGTTGTTAACGTGCCGGTTTAGAAATCCCCCAACTTTCATGGTTTCGGCCAGCTCCCGTGCGTGGTCGCGTTTTTCGCGGTTGACCCGCAGGCGAGTCGAAATCCGGCAGGGCAGCAAGATGTTGTCCAGCACGTTGAGGTGTTCGACCAATTGGAGATCCTGCAGTACAAGCCCGCACTGATGCAGACGAAACTCCCGAAGAACCTTGCCAGCTATGGAGTAGACAGGCGTATCGGCCACGACAATACGGCCTGCATCCGGCTTCAAAATTCCAGCAATCAGGTTCAGAAGAGTGGTCTTTCCGCAACCACTTGGTCCAATCACCGCAACAGTTCCGCCCGAGGGAATGCTCAGGTTTTCCAAATAAAGACCGAATCCGTTCTGCGGATACTGGTAGGACAATTTTGAAATCTCGATCACAGTGCAACTAAGCTGTTTTATAGATTTTCTTCTACTTCGATTCGGCACAAGCGCCAACGGTCGCCTTCAAAACTTAGCCCTATCCGGGCGCGGTAGCGGTTCTGGTTTGCATGCGCATGGTCGTCATGCCTCAACAGGCTCGCCACCGTCCAGACCACATCCACTTCAACACCAATTTGTGTGAGCGCATCTTTGAAAAATGTGGCTTCGGCGCGTAAGCCTAAGAAGTCAAAATTGGCACTCGGTGGCACAAATATTTTATCGGCAGCCGCGGCCGCGTAATAATGACGTAAATCCATATACGGCGTGTAGACCACTATTTTTTTACCAGCCGCCCGCAGACGCTCAATGCTTTGTCGAAAATCCTGAATGGTAGCAATGCCCGCGCTGAAACCTTGAAAAATAAATACAATACCTTTCACATTTTCAGCGTCAGCAACCGCGCGTAGGCGCTTGTTTAACGCTTCCATGCTCAAAGGCGCAGCCGGCAAGGGTAACTGCCGCTCGATAAAACTGCGCGGCGGTGCGGCACGTTGTGGCAGCGACCCACCAATGGGCATAACAATGTAATCGAGTTTGGCTCGACGCCAACGCCGTAATTGATTACGCACTGAAACGCCAATCCCTGCATATCCATTGGCAATGGCATACCATATCTGTTTAAGTTCCCGCTTGAGTTCTGCAAAAAAGCCAGAGGGTTGGTTTGAATCTGTCATATTTTTTGTCTTTGTGTAAGGGCTAAACGGCTGGGAAAGGAAATGTCTGCTCTTACGGGTTTGCTACCAACCGTTTCGCCTGGTATGTATGAATAAGCGGGCAAGACAGGCGGGAGACGAGGTATTGGTGAATTCCTTGCCCTTTTCCCGCCTGTCTAGCCCCTACCATATTATTTATTTTGGTCGATTATAACTGAAATTGGGATGAGGGCTTAGGGCGGTTCATTTTGAATCGATAAAATTGCGCATCTTGTCACGCAAATGGCGGAAAAACGGCCGTATTATCGGCGGATCATACGTTCGTAAAAATTGCTCGGTCGCTTCCGCGCCAGCAGCAACAAGTTTTTGGTATGTTTTGTTGTCGTGAAACGGCCGTATTCCAAAATCTGTTGTACGTACACAACAGTTACTGATATTGATTGAGCGTCGCTGACTCGTGCCACTGTTTTCAAATGCGACGGATTGAGCCTCCATCAACGATTCCACAACGTGCTGGGTGTATGACCAAATGTTGTGGACTTTATTTATTTGTTGTGGACAATCGGCAGGCGTGTATAGATGACAGCCCAACGTTTCCCAATTCACATCATTCACAAACCAACGATTGTTTTCAGCGTAACGCTGTTTATCGAAAATATAGATGGGGTAATTCAGTAAAATACCACCATCAGCATAATAATCGCCGGCGCCAAAGGAACGGCCGTTAAATTGCAACGCTTCATAAAAGAAAGGAATGGATTGCGAGATCAACAACGCATCGACAACCGCCACATCGGGCGTAGATTCCGCACAAAATATCTCGGTTGTGCGTTTGGTCACATTAGTCGTCACGATATGTAAATCCCGAAAGCCCAGGTTGCGAAAATCTGCAAAAGTCGCCCGGCGGCCATCCTGGCAGTAACGGCCGATTATGTCGCCCATCCATTGGTAAGGATAGCTGTTTTCATAGACCCCAAAACGCGTCACAAAACGATTGAGGGCCGCCATACGGTCTTGGATACTGCCCAAGCGTGTGGCATCCTGCGAATTTGTATCACGTAATGCCTTCATGCGATCAAAATCAACAGTTTGATAAACCTGTATAATCTCATCCACAGACAAACGCATGCTGAGTAAAGCCGCCAACATTGCACCAGCCGATGTGCCGCCGACCCGCTTTATCTCGCCTAAGAGATCACCCTTTTCCAAAGCAGCTAACGCCCCATGATAAGCCAAAGCTTTAACGCCGCCGCCGCCGAAAATGAGATTACGGAATGGGTAATTTTTCATCGGTCGGCAATGGCGACAACTTCGGCGGCTGTCACGCGCTCTAATTCATGGGTCGAAATGTGGGTGAGCGCATTGATATCACCACCCCCACCATAAACGGCCGTTTCTTGCAGAACCCCCACATCCAACAAAGTGCGCAGCTTGTTCGGATGCCCAAATGGTGGCACAGCCCCCACCCCATAGCCTGTAATCGTGGTCACTTGCTCGGCTGACGCGATCTTTATACGCCGCCGTGACAAACCAAGCACATCAGCCAGCCGTTTGCGCTGCACCCGCGAAATGCCATTCGTCACCACCAAAATCGGTGTGCCATCTGCTAAAAAGAGCAGCGACTTGATGATCTGTTGCGGCCGTACCCCCACCGCTTCCGCTGCATCCGCCACTGTGGGTGTTTCCATGGGCAAATGAACGATCTCAGCTTCAATCTGGTTCTGCTTGATAAATACAGCTAAATCTGTTGCATCCATAACTTTGTCACTCCCCTAACATTCAGGGATAATAGGTGAAAACGGGGAAATCCTTAGAATTAAAAACAAAAATTATCCCGTTTTCCCTCAGGAAACCACAAAACAATGATGAAATTTTTATCAAAGTTCCCTTTGTGGTTTACCTAAATCAAAATACTTTCCATGTAACTATTCAGGTGCTCCGGCCGTGTCTCCTGACCGCGCCGGATAATGTGGCTGTATAGTTACCTTTCCATTATTTGTCAATTGACACGTGTCAATTGGCAACTGACACGTGATATGACCGAATTACTCAGCCAAGTCAACCCCAATTCACCCGATTTCAAAGCCAATCATGCCCACAACAAAGCCCTGGCCGACGAACTGAATGCCCGCCAAAATCAGGTCGCAGCCAATCGCTCAGAGCGTGTCATCCAACGCCAACGTAACCGTGGCAAGTTGTTGGTACGTGAACGTATTGACGCTATTTTAGACCAAAACAGCCCATTTCTGGAATTGTCGCCTTTGGCAGCCTGGGATATGCACCAAGGCGATGCACCCAGTGCAGGCATTGTAACCGGAATCGGCCGTATCATGGGTCTAGAATGTATGATCATCGCCAACGATCCCACCGTCAAAGGCGGCACCTATTTCCCTGAAACTGTCAAGAAACATCTACGTGCCCAAACAGTTGCCGAGGAAAATCATTTGCCTACGATTTATCTTGTCGATTCAGGTGGCGCGTTTTTACATCTGCAAGCGGATGTCTTCCCAGACCGTGAGCATTTCGGCCGTATCTTTTACAATATGGCACGCATGTCGGGCAAAGGCATTGTGCAAATCGCGGCTGTCGTCGGTTCTTGCACAGCAGGTGGTGCCTATATCCCAGCGATGGCTGATGAGACGATCATTGTCAAAGGCAACGGTACCATCTTTTTGGCCGGCCCGCCATTGGTCAAAGCGGCAACGGGTGAAGAAGTAACGGCCGAAGACCTCGGGGGCGCAGATGTCCACACACGCATCAGCGGTGTTGCTGATCATTTTGCCGAGGATGAAGAGGAAGCACTAGCAAAAGTGCGCGAGATTGTAAGCCATCTCAACCGGCGCAAACAAATCCCTGTCATCATGCAAACACCCGAAGACCCCATC
>CAYGMR010000330.1:4425-6684 GCA_964350725.1 uncultured Ardenticatenaceae bacterium
GGTGTGGGGCTTCGCACATAACATGGGTATTCCGGTGGGCATTGGAGCCAATAATGGCTTGTTATTCAGCGAATCAGCCTTGAAAGCGACCCATTTCATCCAGCTTTGCGGCCAGCGTGGCACCCCCTTGCTCTTCATGCAAAATATCGCTGGTTTTATGGTCGGCCGCAAATATGAGAACGGCGGCATTGCGAAAGATGGCGCAAAAATGGTGATGGCGGTCAGCAATGTAAACGTGCCACGTATCACGCTGCTGCATGGTGTGAGTCATGGCGCAGGTAATTATGGCATGAACGGCCGTGCCTACGACCCCCGCTTCCTGTTTAGCTGGCCCAACAGCCGCATCAGTGTCATGAGCGGTGATGCGGCGGCTGACACGCTGTGGACAGTCGGCAAAAAGAGCTTCTTCCACCAGATGGACGACCCTACCGAAAGTGAACTGCGCAGCGCCGAAGCCAAATTCAAAGCACCGGTTTTAGAACAATATGACCGTGAAAGCAGCCCCTACTTTGCCACAGCGCGCCTTTGGGATGACGGCATCCTCGACCCGGTACAAACACGCATGGCGTTAGCACTGGCCTACTCAATTACACTCAACGCGCCTCTGCCCACAGATCGCTTTGGCACTTTCCGCATGTAAATAGCTAGAAAAAAGATTTGTCAACTTTTATCATTTGAAATCACATCTGCTACCAGAGAGAAAAGTTGACAAATCTCCCTACATAAAACCACTCAAAATTAAGTTAGTTTATTCAGGAACAACGCGAATTAAACTATGCGCCAGCGAGCGTATGCCAGCACTGATTCTTTCCAGGGAAAAACCGCGTGCTTTGCGCTGGAAGCGGAATAAATCTACACGCAGCGGAGCCAACAGCGCGTCAGCTAAATAATCCAAATCCAATGATGCTGAAATCTCGCCAGCAGCAACGGCCGTTTTCAACAAACCATGTACTGTCATATACAGCCAAAAATGGGGCGGCTGTGTATCCCCATCATCTTGCAGCAAACCAGCACGCTGCACCTCACACAATAACAGCATGTGGACGGCCGTAAATGCGACCAACACATCCAAAAAATAGTCCAACTGCTGCATTGGCGTCATGCCCGACCCAGCCATCGAGCGCAGTTCAGCCAATACATTATTTTGGAACTCCCGCATCTGACTATCCATTAAAGCCAAACATAAATCTGCCTTACTTGAGAAGCGGCGATAGAGCGTTCCCTTGCCCACGCCGGCAGCCTGGGCAATATCGGCCATTGTCACAGCAGCCACACCCTGTTCTGCAAAAAGAGATTCGGCCGTTGCCAACAACAATTGCCGATTAGCTACCGCATCAGCGCGTTTATGACGGACACTGTCTTTTGAAATTGTATTAATTTGAATCGATTTTTGTTCCATTGTAAGCCAGTATCCTGTCCTTATAAACATGAATCCTTAAAATTTCTTGACAAACGGACTAGAGTCCGATATGATTCTATCACCTAAGTGGACTACAGTCCATTTACAATCTATCAATCAATCATCGTTCATTATTGTCTTTACATTTTGACACAAGACGGGCGGCAGAAACCCAACATTTCCATTTTCTGTCGTCTGTCAAATCAGCAAGATTTTTATGAACGACTATCAATAATACATTTATAGGAGATTATACCAGATGAAATGGCAAATTGATTCAGCCCATTCAAGTATCCAATTTACAGTGCGCCACATGATGATTTCAAAAGTACGCGGCTACTTCGAGGAATTCACAGGGAATATTGATTTCGATGAAGAAAACCCAGCAAACTCAACTGTAGCAGTTGAGATCGATGCTGCCAGCATCAATACGCGTGAAGAACAGCGGGATGGACACCTAAAATCACCCGATTTTCTAAACGTCGAGGAATTCCCAACCCTCACTTTCAAAAGTACCCGCGTTGAGCCCAACAGCTCTGAAAAAGGCAAGCTGATTGGGGAGCTCACCATTCGGGACGTTACGAAAACAGTTGTTTTAGATGTAGAATATGTCGGCAAAGCAAAAAGCCCCTGGGGTGCAACCAGCGCCGGATTTTCTGGTACGACAACCATCAATCGTAATGATTGGGGGCTGACTTGGAACCAAGCATTGGAAACTGGCGGCATTTTGGTCGGCGACAAAATTAAAATTGATATCGAACTCGAACTGATTGAGGTTACTGAACAGGAAGCTGGGTTGGCAGAAAGCCGTGTTGGCATAAATTAATTGTCTTAGCAGACTACAACGAATTGGGGAAGGA
>CAYGMR010000331.1:0-1249 GCA_964350725.1 uncultured Ardenticatenaceae bacterium
TCACTATAAAATTCGTCAACTGTCTTATACAGTTGTGTGTTGCCGCTCATGGCATTGACAACAAGAAAAATGATTGCGCTAAATAAAACCACGCCGCCAATGATAAACTTAAGCCGATTTGTCTTTGCTTTTTCAAAAACAGCATCTTTATCTTTATTTGTCCAACTTGCTTCAGCCATATCCTACTCCTCAAATAAAATAACCACAGAAAACACGGAGAAAAATCAGTGTAGTCTGTATAACCTGTGGATTTTCATGCACCTCTGTTTGTGCGCTTACTCTTCTTCATCCCAATATTCATTGGGGTCAACATCTTCAGCCAATATCTGTTGAGCTTGTTCAACATATTCCCGCGGCACTTCTACATGGCCTGTGCCTAATAAGCCCACAACCAATCCCGTTGCACGGCCAGCACCTTCTTGCCAGGCGCGTGCGGGAATGCCCTCAGATTGTAACCGCCCTGCCATAATCTGGGCAGGAAGTAATCCTGCTGCCTGCGAGACCACTTCCCAAATAATTTCTTTTTGCTCACCCGGGGATTTTCCTTGCGCTGCATTTACATCACTCATTGTGACACCTTCTCCAAATAATCAAACATATTTCAATTAGTTGGGTATACAACCAACTTGTCTGTCGTGTCATACCTGCCCCCACCTTCATGAGGATAATCTCCGGCAAGTATCCAAATATTTGGGTTCCCGCCATTGCGAGAATGACAGCTTCTACGTAGACCTAAGTTGATTATACTTTGGTTCAGCCTAAGAACATAACGTACTTACATATTTTCAAAGATAAATATCATAAACGATAGGCTTAATTATAAGTCATGCTTATGAATTTAGCATAGCCAGATGTCACACCCTTTATGTGACATGCATCATGGATTTGGAAAAGTGAAGAACCATTTGACAATATTACACTGAATATGTACCATTGTTATAATGTTGTAACATTTAGTTGGATGCAGGCATTTTGTAAACATCACCACTGTCTACCACTCCGCGATCAGGGAGTAAATAAGCGAGATTTTAATGAGTTTAACTATCGACCGGTCATCACCGGTCCCTTTATACTACCAATTGAAACAAATCTTATTGTCCAAAATCGAGAGTGGTGAATGGCAGCCAGGAGATCTCATCCCCAGCGAGCAAGAACTGCAAGACAGTTATGGTTTAAGCCGCACGACTGTGCGGCAAACGCTAAGCGATTTGGTGAACGCGGGACGTTTGAACCGACAGCGTGGACGTGG
>CAYGMR010000331.1:1259-2329 GCA_964350725.1 uncultured Ardenticatenaceae bacterium
AATCCCAAGTTTGCACATGATCCGATGGTACGTCCGGGAGCAACAGATTACATTCAACAAGAAGGTCTCGAACCCGGCTGGCGACTCATCAGTGCTGATTGGGCTGAGCCGCCCGACGGCGTGCGTGAGCGCTTGCAAATTGGCAAAAAAGCACGCGTATTTCGCATACATCGACTGCGGCTAGCCAACGATGAGCCCATCGGCTACCACTTCGCTTATATCCCAGAAACGATTGAAGCCCAGATCAATAAAGATATGTTCACGGAAGGTGGTTCACTGCGCTATCTACGCAATGTCGCACAGATGCATGACAGCATCGCTGAACGCACGATTGAAGCGACGGCTGCCAATGGGCCTGAGATTGAGATGTTGGGTGTCAAGGCAGGAGATCCAATTTTAGCGATTGAACGCATCATAACGGCCGTTGACGGCACACCCATCGAATTATTATGGGCAGCGTATCGTGGCGACCGCTTTAAGTATCGGGTGACGATTTAAAATAAGAAGCCGTTACACGGAGAACACAGAGAAAACACGGTGCTTCACGGAGAAAAAGAGAAAACCCTCTACATCCTGCGTGTAACTCTGTGTTCCTTTAGCTTTCAAGGAGTATGTTTATGCAAATGGACACAAATCAAGATTATGGACCGCGTGTACATCGGCCGTATCAATGTTTTATGGGTCGGTGGGAAGGGCTTTGCAAGACGTTTGACGCAAAAGGAACGTTTATTGAGGCATCGGCCGTTCACATGAATGTCTACTGGACGAGCGCAAACAGTTGGCATTTGCACGAATATTTCGAGAATTTGTATGAATATGGCCCCGCCGACATCCATTCTGACATCACTGTGGATGGCAAAGCATGTTACGGTGCCAACGAAATGGTGACCATCGACGGCGCCGAAATCACACCGTTCAACTATGTCTTCACGATTGTAAGTGCTTTATCACACACAACAGTCTACAACAACCATTATTTTCTCGATCCCAACAACCGCCGCATCATCACCCACAAAGTGCGCGACGCCAAAACACATATTTATCAGATTCAAGATTTTGTACGTATTTTA
>CAYGMR010000331.1:2339-6655 GCA_964350725.1 uncultured Ardenticatenaceae bacterium
CGGAGAACCACGGAGGAAAAACAGAGAGACACGGAGAAAAAAGGAGAAATATTCACGAAATCGATCTGGAAGAACATCACTCGAGTTTTCCAAAAAAGCCTCCAAATCCGCTCCGTGAAACTCCATACATTCTCCGTGTAGCTCCGTGTAACTAAAATAATGATCATACAAACTGCACCCGAAAACGAACCAAATCTCGTCATTATGCAGACCGACCACGCGCTGATGTCGGGCGCTTTTGCTGCTGCGTTTGGCAATGCTGACTTTGCGTCGCTAAACCTTGCCGAGCCAATGATTTATGTGGCGGGTCATCATGACGAAGGTTGGGCACCGATTGATGCCCGATTTGAACAAGATGCAAAGACCGGCCTCCCCTATCACCTCACGGGAACACCAATACCCTACCTTGTGCAAACCAGTGCCGGATCACCAGCCTTCAACGAAAAACATCACCCCTACAGCGGCATCATGTCGAGTATGCACACGTATGGTTTGTTCCACGGCCGTTACGGGCTTTCCGACAAGGTTATCATTGATTTAATACCAGATGCACATAAAACGGCCGTTTCCGATATGCTCCAAGCTGAGCTCGACCGACAAGCCCGACTCAAAGCCGAAATGGTCGCAGACCCGGCACTCGCACCTTTTATCACAGAAGAAATGCTCTTCCATAATTACAAACTCTTACAATTCTTCGACACGCTGGCGCTTTATTTCCACATGGTGCATGAGACTGCACGCGGCGATTCCTATTTTGAAAACGTGCCCCGCACAGTAGGGGATGATGTCACGATTACCATTCGCCGTGTGGAAAAGGGCATCTATGCACTCACGCCCTACCCTTTCCGCGAGACAGGCATGGCGTTTAGCTATATTGGCCGACCCATGACACCACAACCCATCGGCACCGATCTAAACCTGTTAATGGCAGAAACAACACCTGTGTCAGAAACAATTATTTTGGAAGCGGGATAAGTACCCCATTATGCAAGACGACACACGCAAAAAAGGATTTTCACAAGGCATTGGACGCTGGTTGGGCACGGCCGAAGTGTATGCTGGCAACGGCCGTTTCTTGGGCAATGCCACCGACCAACGCCACGTACAAAAACAAGTCGATTCCAACCGCATCCGCATCGATCTCTCGTTTGTTGGCCCGCTCAAATTCGCCGGCCACTATTTCATCGAAGATCACACTGACTATCGGCTCTATCAAGGCCCAGCCAACACGGGCTATGCTGAAACCTTGAGCAGCGGCCTGATTGATGCCAACGCCTATTGGCCAATTACTGGCCTGACGCAGCGCTTTTACCTGATGATTTTGCCCGGTGGCGACAAACAAATGTCACTCGCTTTAATGTCGCGTGGTGAAAAGCTGATCTACGTCATAGTAGGCGAATACAGCCGTGTTACGGGCGAATATGACGGCATCCCTTCTTTAGTCAGCGGTACTTCTTATGATCTGGCTGACGACCCCGCTGCCGGGCGCGGTGAGGTTCTGCTCCAACGCCAAGGCCAATGGGCAGGTGAACTCAGCACGCTCGATGCCGATTTAGCCCCATTGGATGCAACCAGTTACCAAGAAACCATCACCCAAACAGATAATGGCTTAGATTTAACCATCAGCGGTACAGCTTTTGCCCCTGGCAGCCATGGCGCAACCTTACAAACCAATCAATGGGAAGCGTGGTCAGCTCCTGGCAATTTTGTCGGCAGCTACAGCATGAGCGGCGGCCGTGCGCTTAGCGGCAACTTCCATTTCCTCGATGAGCAGCTGCGCCTCTGGCGACGTGAAGTTGTCAGCCACGACGGCAGCATCAAATCGGTACTGCATACCTGGTATCGCGGCGGTGTGCGCGTTGGCGTGCAGTTCGGAGTATTGAGTTTTGAACCACAGAGCACACAGAGTTCACAGAGTTTTCGTGGTTAAGCCTAAATTCTCTGTGGTCTCTGTGAGCTCTGTGGTGAATTTTTATGAGCGATAAATTCCTTGGTGTGTGGCTGGTTAGTGAATATGTTTACAATCCAGATGGATCGTTTGCCGGTATTGTGCGGCAGCGGCGCGAATTGTTGAGGTTGGACAACGGCCGTATCCGGGTCACACAACATTGTCAACCAGACACCGCCCTTGACGGACATCCGATGGCCGCTTTTACTGGGTCGCCGGTATTTGAATTGAGTGTAGACGGCCGTTTCCGCCGTTATCACGGACCCGCAGTTGTGGGTACAGGGATTCCCTGGGGCAAAGGAGCGCTGACGGGAAGAGGATTATGGCCTGAATTTGGTCACAATTTTCGCTCCTTCGCCATCCTGCCTACAGCCAATCGACAGCTAACCGGCGGCAAATTTTTCAACGCCAGCCAAATGATTGCCAATATCGCGGGTGTGGCTGTACCGGCAGAGCAAACGAGCGACTGGCCCACGCTTGGCCACACCTATTGGCCAACAGCGGCCCGCTGGCACGGCACTATCCGCACTGTTTCACCCACAGGCGAAACAATGGATGAATCGTCATTGCAACGCACTTACAACCCAATTCACACCAACCGCCTGGCTTGGGAAGATAGTGTGGACGGCATAAAAAGCTTCATTTGCAACCTACAAAGCGTTAACGCACACTTTCGGGTTAATGGGGTGTCTGGCAGTAAACGAGACATACAAGGCATCGGCAAAACATATGGCCCCTTACTCGAAATTGAAGCGGTCGTGGGTGCAGGGTTAATTTTAGAGCTGATGGAAGTTTTAGATGCCGAACAGCAGCATATCATCGGCATGCGCCGTTGGCTGCGGGATGGTATGTTGGAGCGCGTAGAAATTCTACGTCTCTACCCGTTAAATCAAAATTTGTAGGGCGATTTGCAAAATCGCCCTACATTTATGCAAGGAGACTTTATGAGTACAGGTCCAACCACAAAATCAATCGCCGAAATGGTCGCGGAACGGCCGTCTGTAGACAACCAGACTGTTTTTGATGCACTCTGGCATATCACAACTGAGCTAAAAGAAAAAGTATTCGCACGCTTTGACTTGCAGCCAGACCCTTGTGCAGCCGCCTATCAACCTTATGGCGGCGGTGAAAACGCACCACAAGGTTTTTTAAGCACCTTTGCCGGGCCTGAAATCGATTGGCTGGTCTATTCCTGGATTGGCACGCCCAATACCAGCTTCACCAACATGCATCTGACCATCAATGTCGGGCCACAAGTTGACATCCCCCATTTTGGTTTTGCCCTCGGTACCGCGCCTGACATTTTCATGTACATGGATTATTTGCCACGCACCGATCTTTGGTCAGATGTGGGCTATTTAGACAAATATTACACGGAGACAAATAAACGCTTTTTGCAGTTACAGGGCGACGGCCGTTTCTCCCCCTTCGTCAGCCAAGATATGTCCATGCGGCTCTTCCAATCCCCCACCAGCAACTGCTACATGGTGCCGCCGACGGATGAAACCATCGCCATCATTCGTGAAACTGCCCATGAAATGATCGACCGTTGGCTGAGCTGGTTCGATGATGCCGAGCCTGTTCCCGTAGAACAACGCGCTGCTCTGGCGGCTCGTGATCTCACCATGCGCCAAACCATCTGTGAGCGCGACCCGGCCAATGCCATTGCCGACAGATTATTCGGCAAAGAAATGGCGGCTGAATTAGTAAAAACATTATGGGGTGGTAATCGCACCTTACCGCGCGCAGGTTAAATTTTTAATGAGTGACTACAACGAATTTAGGAAGGAACGAATTGAGTTTGATGAAAAAATTCGTTCCTTCCCCAATTCGCTGTAGCCATATAGAAAGACCAAGGACTTTAGTAAACACAAAATATACATGACTGTTCGAGCATTCTTCCGCGCTGTACAAGAAAAGGGCGCACAATCACCATACGATAGCATCACGCTGAAAATCACCTATCCGGCGCAACCCACTGGCTCTGCCGAGGAAAAAAACAGTGGTGTTGTGGCCGCTGACAGGTCGCACGCGCCGTTTCCGGTTGTCATTTTTATGCCGGGCATCAACGTTGAACCCAGCGGATATCAATGGCTGGCAAGTGCGTTGGCGGCAAAAGGAATGGTCGTCGTCACTTACAGTTGGATCGCTGAAGAAATGCCAGGTTATATCAGCTTAACACCGGGCGTGGACTTAACGGCCGTTACCCCCACAACCTATGGCACTTTACCCACTTGCCCTGCCATCCGACCCATCCTGACTGAATTAGCCAACCTGAACACGCCGCAATCCGCACGCCACGTTCCGCACGCCCCGCTGACTGGCTTGCTCGACCTCAACAACATCATCCTCGGCGGCCATTCAGCCG
>CAYGMR010000332.1:0-3970 GCA_964350725.1 uncultured Ardenticatenaceae bacterium
TACCTTTTTTGGCGACTCATTCCAGATTGAATGCCCCACAAATTCGGGCAATTTGATGAATTTGGATGAGGTAGCGGTAGAAATTTCGCGCCGCTTGGCGAGTATTTTCTTGCGTGATGAAAACGGCCGTCGTGCTGTTTTTGGCGAGAATGAACTATTTCAAAATGACCCCCATTGGCGTGACTTGATTCCCTTCCATGAATATTTTCATGGAGATACAGGGCGGGGTTGTGGTGCCAGCCACCAAACAGGCTGGACGGGTTTGATCGCCCACATTATTGTAGAGTGGGGTGAGCAGTTTTAATAAACACAGTGTGTAGTGCGTAGAAAAACGACGTTCTACGCACTTCGCTCTAAGCACTATCTATCTTTTCTCTAGGAAGGAAACACACATGAGTACAAACTACGATGTGATCATCATTGGCAGTGGAGCAGGTGGCGGCACGTTAGCACGACACCTGGCACCATCAGGTAAAAGTATTTTGATTTTAGAGCGGGGCGAATGGCTGCCCCGCGAATTAGAAAACTGGGATGCGGAAGAAGTTTTCATCAACAACCGCTACGTGCCAGAAGAAACGTGGTATGACAAAAAGGGCAAGAAATTCCAGCCCGGTGTTCACTATTGGGTGGGCGGGGCGACCAAGTTGTACGGGGCGGCCCTGTATCGCCTGCGCAAGGAAGATTTTGGCGAGTTAAAACATTATGATGGCATCTCGCCAGCGTGGCCGATTTCTTATGAAGAGATGGAGCCGTACTACACAAAAGCAGAGCAGATGTACCAGGTGCATGGCAACCGTGGCGAGGACCCAATTGAACCACCGGCCAGTGCGCCTTATCCATTCCCGGCCATTTCGCACGAACCGCGCATCCAGCAGCTGCATGATGATTTAGAGAAGGCGGGCTATCATCCTTTCCATTCCCCCAATGGCATTATGCTTAATGAAGCCCAGCCACAGTTTAGCCCTTGTATTCGCTGTGCTGATTGTGATGGTTTCCCCTGTTTTGTGCATGCAAAATCGGATGCGGAAGTGATGGGCGTGCGGCCAGCGCTGGAGCATGACAATGTGACGTTGATCACAGGTGCGTTGGTTTTGAAATTGAATACGAATGAGGATGGCACGGCCGTTACCGAGATCGTGGTAGAACGGAATGGCGAAAAAGAAACCTACCAAGGTGGCATTGTTGTCATTGCCGCTGGCGCGGCCAATTCGGCCAAACTGTTGTTGCAATCCGCCAACGACAAACATCCCAATGGCTTAGCCAACGGTTCCGATCAAGTCGGCCGTAACTATATGTTCCATAACAGCGTGGCCGTGTTAGCCATCTCCAAAGAACCGAACCCCACCAAATTCCAAAAGACATTGGGGCTAAACGATTTCTACTTTGGCATGCCCGGTTTTGACTATCCGATGGGCAATATCCAAATGGTCGGCAAGTCGCAAGGGCCGATGTATAAAGGCGAAAAGCCATTGCAAACGAAGCTGGCACCGATGTTCTCCCTTGATGATATCGCCAAACATGCGATTGATTTCTGGCTCTCGACTGAAGATTTACCGAAACCAGAGAATCGTGTCACACTGGCAGAAGATGGCAACATCCAGTTGAGTTACACGCCAACCAATGAAAAACCGAAAAAAGAGCTTTACAAGAAGCTGAAATCCATGCTTAACCATTTAGGTATGTTTGAGCATCTGGTAGAGCGGAATCAATATATGAAAAATGATATTGATATTGCAGGGGTGGCGCATCAGGCGGGGACGTGCCGCTTTGGCACCGATCCGAAAACCTCGGTACTGGATGTCAATTGTAAGGCACACGAGTTGGACAATTTGTATGTAGTTGATACCAGTTTCTTCCCCAGCATCGGTGCGGTGAATCCCGCTTTAACGGCAATGGCGAATGCCCTGCGCGTCGGTGACCATTTGCTGGAACGGATGTAGAGATGCCAGATTGGTTCAATCCTATAGATTGAACCAATCTATACCCTCCAAGGAAAATAATATGGCATCTAAAAGTGAAACAACGGCCGTATTCAGTGCCGGTATCGTGCAAGGTGTGGCGCTGGTCACCTTTCCGGCAGCCAGCACCATCTTTACCAGCTCTGACTATTATGGCCTATCCAGTACCGCTTATGGCGCGATGTTTTTGCCGCAGGCGATCATGGCGATCTTGGCTGCGCTGCTGGGCACTGGTTTCACGCGGCGTTGGGGCATTAAGCGCGTTTATTTAACAGGATTGATTGCTAACCTGGCAGCGATGGTGCTGTTGGTTTTGAGTCAATTTGTGATGAGCAACCAAACGCTGGCTTACGGAATCTTACTGTTGGCAACGACCAGTTTGGGTATCGGCTTTGGCTTGACAGTGCCTTCGTTAAACACCTATGCCGCTGCCTTCTTTCCACAAAAGGTGGATAAGGCGGTGCTGGGCTTGAATGCGCTGCTGGGCTTAGGCACAGCACTCGCGCCTGTGTTTGTGGCCATCTTCATCGGCTTTTTTGTCTGGTGGGGCTTGCCTGTCTTGGTGGCTGTGCTGTTGGTGGGACTGCTGCTTTTTTGTATGCGGCTGCCCTTACAAGCCGGAGCATTGGAAGCCACGCCTGAACAAACCTCTAAAACATCTCGGCCGACACGCTTCTGGCTCTTTGCTGCTTTCGCTTTGTTATACGGTATTGTGGAAACGCTCAATGGCAATTGGGCGACGCTTTATATGAGTTCAGATTTAGGTGCCAGTACGGCCGTTGCATCTCTCGCATTGACAGCTTTTTGGGGCATGGTCACCGTCGGTCGTGTCTTGTTTGCGGCTATAGAAAAGCAGTTCCCAGAACAACGCACCTATCATCTGTTACCGTTTTTTACAGCCGCGGCTTTCATTATTATTGCGGTTTTGCCCACGGGCAATCCCTACCTGGGCGTGTTGGTCTTTGGCTTGGCAGGGCTGGGGTGTTCGGCACTGCTGCCGCTGACGATTAGCTTTGGGCAGAAGGAATTAACGGTGATGGCAACGGCCGTTGCGGGCACACTCATCGCCGCTTATCAAATGGGGTATGGCATTGCTGCCTTTGGCGTTGGTCCTTTATTGCAAAATACATCCCTCACTTTGAACGCCATTTATGGTTTAGGCAGTATCGTGGCCCTGGTACTCGCCGGCTTGTCATTTATCGTGGCTCGTCGAGAGACATTATCATGAACTTGAGACCTTTTTGTATGTTAAGAAAATATTTGGGTAACGAGTGTAGAACGATTTGGTAAATCGTTCAGGCGATTTACCAAATCGCCCTACATTCTTATCCGTTTGATTTTTTGAACGCTAATAATGTCTTTACATTTCATACGATTAAAAATTAGGAGAATAAACGATGAACTTAAAAGGAAAAGTAGCTATTGTCACCGGTGGCAACAGTGGAATTGGGGCAGCAATTGCCCTGGAATTGGCAAAGCAGGGTGCAAACATTGTGATTGATTATGTCGTCCATCCCGAAGCCACAGAAGAACTGGAAAAACAAATTCTGGCGTTAGGAGATCAAACGATTGGCGTCAAAGCAGATGTGAGCAAGGTCGAAGATTTGCAAATGCTGGTCGATGAAGCCGTGAAAGCATTTGGCCGCATTGACATCATGGTCAACAACGCCGGTATCGAAACGCGCACCTCTGTGCTGGACACCACCGAACAGCAGTTTGAGCGCGTCATGGACATTAACCTCAAGAGCGCCTTTTTCGGCACCCAAATTGCTGCCAAGCAGATGATCAAACAAGGGGATGGCGGCCGTATCATCAACATCACCTCGGTGCATGAAGATTGGCCAATGCCTGGCAACACACCCTACTGCTTGTCAAAAGGTGGTATGCGAATGTTGACACGCACAGCCGGGCTGGAATTAGCCCCGCACAATATCCTGGTGGTTGGTGTTGGCCCAGGTGCCGTCGCTACTCCGATCAATACATCGACCATGGAGAACCCCGAGTTATTGAAC
>CAYGMR010000332.1:3980-6654 GCA_964350725.1 uncultured Ardenticatenaceae bacterium
CCGTCGTCGCCTTCCTTGCTGGTGACGGGGCTAGCTATATTACAGCTACCACAATTTTTGCTGATGGTGGTATTATGCAGAGTAGTCCTGGTCTGTAAAACACAGTGAGCGTAATGCGTAGATTGTCTTGACAATCTACGCATTATTTTTCTCAGAGGTTTTCATGCTTAAGCGCGTTTCAATTCATGTGCATTATCCGCTAACTGAGGGGCAGTTGGTGCTGCGTACGGAGGCGGATTGGGATAAGGATATTGCCGAAACCGAAATTACGAAGGCCACGGCCGTTACCGACCCCACCCAGCACACTTTCACCATCAGTTCCAGCAAGCCCTTTGTCTACTTCAAAGTTGGGCTGCGGCGTGGTTCTGACTTTTTCTGGTCTGTCGGTGCGAATTATCTTTTGATACTAGATGTAGTGGAAGAAAAGCATGTCTATCCCTTCTTCTTCACATCCGCACAAGGCCATCTCACCGAACGCGAAGAAATTAGCTCGCGCTACTTTAAAGAACCACACAAATATCGGCTGTGGCTGCCACCTGGTTATGCTGAAAACACCCTCAAACAATATCCGGTCATCTATATGCACGATGGCAACAATTTGTTTTTGCCCGAAGAAGCCTCTATGGGCGAAACGTGGCAGGTGGAATCGATTATCGAGTTAATGAATGCGTTGCGCACAATGCGTGAGGTGATTGTTGTCGGCGTTTGGCCTCTCGACCGCATGGACAGTTACACCAAACCGGGCTACGAGTCATATGGAAAATTTCTGGTGGAAGAGTTGAAACCGTTCATCGACCAAAATTATCGTACCTTACCAGGGCCAGAGAATTGCACGGTCATGGGTTCTTCGTTGGGCGGGGTCGTTTCGTTTTATCTGGCTTGGGAATATCCACAGGTTTATGGCATGGCCGCTTGTATGTCCAGCACATTTGGTTATAAAGATGATTTACGTGAACGGGTAACGGCCGAACCTAAACGCGCTGTCAAATTTTACCTGGATAGTGGCGTACCGGGCGATAACTACGAAGTAACCAAAGATATGTCCGAATTGTTGCAACGACAGGGATATAAACATGGCAAGGAATTGCTCTATTTCTCATTTCCAGCCGACCTGCACAACGAAAAGTTTTGGGCATTACGCAGCCATTTACCGTATCAGTTTTTCTTTGAGAATCAATAAGGAAAGGTGTTTATGAGCAGTCCCTACCCTTTAGGCGCCACGCCACTGGCTGGTGGTGTCAATTTCAGTGTATATGCCAATAAGGCAACGGCCGTTGATCTGCTCTTGTTTGCTGGGGTAGACGATGCGGAACCGACACAGGTCGTCTCTCTGCAACGCCCGCAGCATGTGGGACATTATTGGCATGGGTTTGTGCCAGACTGCCAGCCAGGGCAGATTTATGCCTATCGAGCACATGGGCCCAATAGGCCGGAACAGGGCTTGTTTTATGACCCACAGAAAGCGCTGCTAGACCCTTACGGCCGTGCCGTCGTTATGCCGGCTGTTTATAAGCGTGCCGCCGCCAGCCAACCGGGAGACAATACGGCCGTTGCCATGAAAAGTGTCGTTGCCGATATGGCTGCCTACGATTGGGAAGGTGACAAACCACTCAATCGCCCCTTCGCGCAAACCATCATCTATGAAATGCACGTGCGTGGCTTTACCCAGCATCCTAATTCGGGTGTGGCCGACGCCAAACGGGGTACGTATGCAGGGCTAATCGAGAAGATTCCTTATTTGCAAGATTTGGGCATAACGGCCGTTGAGCTGCTGCCCATCTACCATTTTGATCCCTTCACCGCGCCTGAGGGTTTGGTGAACTATTGGGGCTATCAACCCATCTCCTTTTTTGCGCCGTACACCGGTTATAGTGCCGCTTCAGAGCCGTTGGCCGTGCTAGACGAATTCCGTGATATGGTCAAAGCACTGCACCGCGCTGGCATTGAGGTGATTTTGGATGTGGTCTACAACCACACTGCTGAAGCGTTTGGCGATCCGGCCACGCTCAGTTTCCGTGGGTTGGCGAACGATGCCTACTACATGATGGACAAGGAAAATCCAGGACGCTACGCTGATTATACGGGCTGCGGGAACACCTTTAATGCCGGTCATGCCGTCACGCGGCGTCTCATTCTCGACAGTTTGCGCTATTGGGTGCAGGAGATGCACATCGATGGCTTCCGGTTTGACCTGGCGTCGGTGCTGACACGCGGTGAGCATGGTGAGCCGCTGCCCAATCCGCCCATCATCTGGGACATCGACACCGACCCGGTGTTGGCGGGGACAAAGTTAATCGCGGAAGCGTGGGATGCGGCTGGACTGTATCAGGTGGGTGCGTTTGTGGGGGATACCTGGAAAGAGTGGAACGGCCGTTTTCGTGATGATGTGCGCCGCTTTGTTAAATCTGATGAGGGGATGGCGCATGCATTGGATGAACGGCTCACCGGCAGCCCAGACATTTATGGCTGGGAAAATCGGGAACCGGAACAGAGTATCAATTTCATCACAGTGCATGATGGTTTTACCCTCAATGATCTGGTCTCTTACAACAACAAACATAACGAAGCCAACGGCGAAGACAACCGCGACGGTTCTAATGACAATTATAGTTGGAACTGCGGCGTAGAAGGGCCGACGACTGATTCTGCCATTGAAGCCTTGCGCAACCGGCAG
>CAYGMR010000333.1:0-5403 GCA_964350725.1 uncultured Ardenticatenaceae bacterium
ATCCAAACGTTTGGATACCTGCCTGCGCAGGTATGACAGGTTGTTCGCAGACCCATTGATGGATAACGAGGGTGGATTTTGAGATTTTTGAGAATTTTTTGGCTGGTTTTGATTGGTTTTTTGTTTGCCGCGTGTACGGCCGTTGCCCCTGAAGCGATAATACCGACACCAACGCCTATTTTGGCAACAGCAGCGGCAGCGGTAACAGTAACGGCCGTTCCTACCGAAATCCTACCAACTGCCACCACTTTACCAACTTCAACACCGTTTAGCACGGCAACCGTGCCCCCTGTTGCCGAAGCCCCCATCATCGAAATTCCCATTAGCGGAGATCTCAGTGACAGCAGGTCTGAAATTTCTGGTTTAGCCTGGTATGGCGAAAATTTGATCCTGTTACCGCAATATCCTTCGCGTTTTGGCAACCATCTGTTTTATTTGCCTAAACAAGATATCGTCGATTTTCTCGATGGCACGTTTGCGGGACCACTTACTCCACAGCAAATCCCTTTTTCTGCCCCCGATTTGCACCAGCTTAAAGGGTATGAAGGGCTGGAAGCGGTTGCCTTCCATAACGATAAAATCTTTGTAACCATTGAAAGCGGAGGCGGGGATCCAATGTTGGGATATTTGATTGCGGGCGAAATTGAGCCTGATTTGAGTGCTGTGCGTTTGGATACGGCCGTTCTCACCCCCATTCAATCGCAGACCAAACTCTATAACTACACCGATGAAACGGTCAAAATGTGAATTCTCAGCCTGTGGCACACCAATTTGATATAAGTTTAGAACCGACTGACTCCATATCTTTTCCGAATATGGAGTATCGCATCACGGATGCAACGGCCGTTGATGAAAACGGCCGTTTTTGGACGATCAACTATCTCTTTCCCGGTGATATTGGCAAACTTGATCCTGCAGAAGATTATCTACGTGCTCAATTTGGTGCTGGCTCAACGCATACGATTAGCCCTGTCGTGGAGCGGCTCGTTGAATTTCAAATTGAAGCGGATGGCATACATTTGATTGACGCGCCCCCGATTCAGCTCGAATTATTAGACGATGACACAGCACGCAACTGGGAAGGCATTGTACGCCTGGACGAGAACAATGGGTTCCTCATTGTGACAGATGAATATCCGACAACGATATTGGCTTTTGTATCAAAGCCATGACAAATTTTTCTGGTTCTTGGGTATCTTGCGGGGTCAATGGAAATTGTGGTAGGGAAATGGCGCGCCATTTCCCTACTAAAGAGCCATGTTTCTTTATGGAAGAACCACTAAATCATTATCGAAATTTGCCACATCTACCACTGGGTAATAGGGCCCTTCTGCCTGGGCAGGTGTTAACGTCAAAGCGCCATTGATGCCATTGTTTACCACAATGTCCTTGAATGCAACGCTTAAATTTGGTGTTGGACCAGGCTCAGCCTGCAATAATAACATATGGCCATCTTCGCCAGCCTGCGTGAACAAGCCTTCACTTTCGACAATATTGATATCTTCAACAAAATAAAATTGTGAAGTGAGTAGTTCATTCCCATTTTGTTTAACTTTGAAATGAATGTGCGGTGGTCGATTGCCATAGGCACCGGGTATGATGGTGCGGAATTGGTAAGTGCCGGATTCATCTGTAATTGATGTGCCATAAAATTGGAAACTCATATCGCGTTGACTGCTTGTTTGATCGCCGGGGTGATCATAACGGCCGTTTGCATCTGTTTGCCAAATTTCAACAGCAACATCGGGGAGCGGATTGCCATCAGCACCCATAACCTGGCCTGTAATAATCACAATATCACCATTGGTTTGGGCTGTGTCGGGGAAGGCGGCCAGCAGAGGATCAACGGCCGTTTCATCTTCAACTACCGGTTCGGCAGCTTGTGGGTTTTGAGTTGTGGTGGGAACGACCGTTGGGTTAGCTGGAGGGACTGCGGTGGGAACGGCCGTTATAATTGTTGTGGGGACTGAACTGGGAACGGCCGTGGCGTTAGAGCTGGGAACGGCCGTGGGTATAACTGTAGGATCAGCACGCTGACAGCCTACAAACAAAAATAGGAGAAAAATAACAACGATCCATTTAGTTGAGATTGATTTTAATGCTGACACGATCAGTTCTAGAACTCCTTAGTTTGCCCATCAAGGTAAAAAGCTTGAATTGCAAACCATATTTGGCAGACATCAGTTTGGTTAGTTTCTCTACATCTGCGGGCGTATCTAAAACCACAGCGGTCGCATCGCGCCAGTCGCTTTGTGGATTGCCACGTGCATCGCTTTTGCACACTCTGACTTTTTCATTATTGCGAATGCGTTTTACTTTCCAACTGCCACCATCGGTCCATACATATAAATTGCCGTTATCTGCGGCTAACCATACAGGGGTTTTTACACCTGTGCCGTCCTTGCGAAAGGTCTCCAGGTTAATATATTTTGCTGTGCTTAAATCGTCGAAACTCATATTTTTATTTCTAATTCCTTATTTCAGATGGGTTTGATGATAGTACACTATGAACGGCCGTCATACTTTTCTATCATTTTGTTTATGCTTGGATTATTTTATTGCGGAGTTTTGTTCGGAAGGCATTGGGTGTTTGGCCGGTTTCGCGTTTAAAGAAACGGCCGAAATAAGATGGATCATCAAACTGTAACTTGGTGGCAATCTGTGCGGCCGTTAAATCGGAAGATACCAACCAACGTTTGGCTTCTAACACAAGCCGTTTACGCAGCAATGTGCCTGCCGGAACCCCCGTTTCCGCTTTGACTGTTTCCGTCAAATGCCCGACAGTTACCCCTAGCCACTGCGCATAGTCGTGCAGATTATGCGCGGCCGAGATGTGTTGTTCCACGAGTTTGAGGAAATGGCGCGTTAACTGGTCGCTGGCATTACGCGGTAGATGAGAATTTTTGTTTGTCAATTTACGTTGGGCTTGAATCAAAAGTAGTTGCAGTGTGGCAACGATTGCATCTATGCGACCAAATTGTTCAGACTCAAATTCATTGAACAATTCTGTGGTGAATTGGTTGATTTTTGGTGCTTCTTGATCTTGAAAATATAAGGCAGATTCATTGCTGAGGGTTTTAAACAAGTCAAGTTTTTCAAAAAAAGCGTTGAGACCACTCATATGGAACAGTTCATCTTCAAACAGCAGGGTATACCCTTTGATTGGGTCGGCCGTTTCCCCATAATGAATTTGGCCAGGGCCTATAAAAAATAGTGTGTTGGGGCGGATGGTGTAGCGTGTAAAATCGATGGTATAGGTTCCCGTACCAGATGTGATCCAAAAAATGACAAAAAATGCATTGCGGCGCGGCTGCTGAGCATATGGCAGTAATGGCTTATCTTCAATGCGTGTTATTTCAAATGGAATGGTATTTTCGTCTGCATATCGCAAGTGGTTTAGCGGGATGACGCGCATAGTTTACAGATTAACATCAAATGTGTGCAGAGGCAATTATCACGATTTATTGTTTATTGGCTTTTTCGAGTACGGCCGTTGCTTCCTAGCAAAAACCGCCTCGAATTCGTGGCTAAACTTAATTCAATAAAATTTCGAGGTCATTGACCATATCTTGCCACGTTGTCCCAAAACCGAAGGAATGGCTGTACATGCCATCCTGAATCAGATAAATGCGGGCGGTGTGGTCAATGAGATACCCAGATGCGGCTGTGCCTTCATGGATTTCATAATGGAGTCCGTATCGTTCGCCAGCTTCGTCGATTTCTTCTGGTGTGCCGGTTAAGCCGATAAAGGTTGGATGAAAATGCTCAACATATTCTGCCAGTTTATCTGGTGTATCACGTTCAGGGTCAACTGATACCATGATGACCTGGATATCTTCGCCGGCATCATCAATTTCACGTTGTACTTTGGCCAAGTCAGCCATTGATGTCGGACAGACATCAGGGCAAAACGTATAACCAAAATAAAGCAAAACGATCTTGTCTTCAAAATCAGATAAGCTGACAGGTGTATCACCTTTGGCAGTAAGCGTGAAATCTTTAACGGGCAGCGGTTCTGGCATGGAGGTGCCTTTAAATTCTGGTGGGCTGCAGGCCGCTAAACTTGATAATAAGATCACAACTAAAAGAATAAAGATAAATTTTTTCATTGGAAGTGGGTTCCTTTTCTTTTTGTTTTTTAGTGCATTAATCCTGTGCCGCGCATTTCCATGGGGAGGTTGAAGAGGTAAACGGCCGTTACCGCCAACAAAATCAGTAACAGCAGCCAAGGCAATTGTGTCATAAATGATTCTTTTTCATTGCGGCCAATTTCAGTTAATACAAAATAACTGCCGCCAAAGCCCACAATTAAAATGATCAATTGCAGTGGCAGCAGCCAATTCAAAGGCAAAATATTGCTTAAAAGCCAGTTCGGGTCGCTGCCGAGTAATAATATCCCATGGTCAATCAAGAAATTTTGTGTAGCGGGGATGATTGATAAGGCACCTGTGGCAAAGTGAAAGCCATAATGCGCCAGCCAAACAGCAAAACTAAAAGGCATTAGGATAGGTGTGTATTTGCTGAAAGTGACGCGCAGTGGCTCCCAACCGTTAGCCAAACGATTGCTTATCCAGGCTGCCCCAACTCCCATAGCAAACGGCAGTATGAGGTTCAACACTGCAAAGATGAGCAGCAATAAAACACCGTCATTTGTTGTTTTTAGGCTGCCAGCAAGCCAGGCCACCAATTGATAGATGGGAGGGGTCATGCCAAATGCATTGCTTAAGCCAGCAAAGGCAAACACCCATATTAACAGGGATATATCCCACCGACGCGGCCAGGCGCGGGCTGTTTTGAGTTCGTTTAGCCATGGCCGTTTCACCAAACCGACATTGTCATATGGACAAGCACGTGCACAATCCAGGCACATGGTACAGTCAAGATTGCTTGTGATTTGGGGAGGGAAGAGTTCAGTGCCACAGCCCAACATGATGATTTTCCCGTTAGCGTCTTGACTGCCATTTACACATTCTTTACCCACACAAGTGCGGCATACATCCTGGCTTGTGACCTGGATTTGCAGCGGTGAAATGGTGCTGCCGACATAGTTGAATGTGCCCAGTGGACAAACATATTTGCAAAAAGGAGATTCTGCAAAGAAAAATTCAAGGACAAAGGCAGATACAAAATAAGCGATTATTATCCAGGCTGTCAACCAGGGACTGGCCCACAAATCGAGCCATTCATAGAGGAACAAGTATAAAAATAGGATTGCTAAAGCGACCCATTTATTGCGTAAGGCGCGTGGCCACCGTCGTCCAGCACCGCTCCATTTACGCGCCAGACTGCGTGGAATGGTGAAGGGACAGTTCATGCAGAATAAATTGCCGACCAACAGCAATGCCAGCATCACAAAACCGCGATATTGTAACCATACGGTATTGGTTGCTAAGTTTTCGGGGG
>CAYGMR010000333.1:5413-6653 GCA_964350725.1 uncultured Ardenticatenaceae bacterium
GGGCAAATGGAGGGCCAGTCAGGCCGTCGTAGATTACTATGATTGCAACAGAAAGGAGGAGCAGTTGACCAACGAGACGGCCGTGTCGCCAGCGCAAGAAACGACCGATCCCCCGCCAGCGTAACACATCAATACGTGGTTTCGGTTTGTAAAGATTATTATTTGTGGTCAAGATTACACAATTCATCCTCTGTCATGACATACAAATCAAACTGTTGTTTGGCAACTGTGCCATCGGCTAGCCGTGCCTCCACCTGCACGCTCCAATCACCAGCCATTGTCCATTCAATGGGCAGCTCATAATAGCCGTTTTCGGCATGGGTTGTCTCTGCTAAGACGGGCACCATGCCAGCGTGGGACATGTCCCCTTTAATTGATAGGTGGGCGTTGTTGATGGGTTGGTCTTGGAGGTCAGTTACGTGCAAAACCAGGCGTGTTTCGCCCATGACCGCCGGGAAGGGAATCGTAGTCAGGCCAATTTGGGCAACGGCCGTTTCATTCTGACGGCTGGCGCGTGTGCAGCCACTGAGTAAAACCAGCACCAATATAAGAATGATAAGCAGGACAACAAATCTATTGCGCATTTCTTCACAAATTATAAAGCATTTTAGATGCGTGTGCGATTATTTGTTAACATATGTTAGGTAATTCACAAAATATTTTCACCTGAAATGATTGTGATGTTTGTGAATTCCTGAGGGAAAACGGGATAGCTATCACTTTTTTAATTTTAAAGAATTTCCCGTTTTCACCTAAAAGCTGTTATCTGCTCGGAGGAGCCAGGCGTGGAAAAAGGCTGATACAGGCAACGGCCGTTACCACATGCATCAACATCAAAGCCATCACACCTGCCATTGTCGCACCCGGCATAACATCGCTGGACAGTAAGCCGAAGTCAGGAATAAACGACAGAACCAACACAATCAACGCGATAATGTAAAAGCGTTTGACTGGATCACCACCTAACTTGCCCAGAATCCAATAGACAATTGCTGCACCAATCACCCCGGCGATCGTAAACAATACATACCGGTTTAAGATTAGTGGTTCAAATACTGCTGGAATTGGGCTAATCGCCTTAAATATTGTGGCGACCAGTATATTACCGATTACAGCCGCGACTGCTGCGGCCAAAGCTGCTATTGCTACACGTCCAATGTTCATGAAAATCCTCCTGAATATGAGACTAGGTTCTGTTGACATTTAGGAAATTCACCACAGAGGACACGGAGTTCACAGA
>CAYGMR010000334.1:0-5484 GCA_964350725.1 uncultured Ardenticatenaceae bacterium
TCGTGCAATTCGTGGCGAAAGAAGCCTATAAGAACGAGTATGCAAACGCCCTGACGGCGTTTTAACCCTAAATGCCTTTCTGCTATAACTCGGGTAAACTATACGAGTTATCAAGTTGAACCATAAATTAATTTGAGGATGTGACAAGAATATGCGTGGTGTGATCGCTGCTGGCGGGCCGGAAACGGCCGCTGCCGCAACAGAAATCTTAAATAAAGGTGGTAACGCTGTTGATGCGGCCGTTGCGGCTTCATTTGCTTCTTTCATCAGTGAAATTGGGGTCGTACACTTAGGTGGTAGCGGCATGTCACAAATCTATGACCCGCAAACCGAAACGGCCGTTGTCTATGATTTCTTTAGTAACACACCCGGCTTAGGTGGTTCCAAACCTGATGCGGCTAAGACGGACTTTGACGAGGTCATGATCGATTTTGGCGCAACGACACAATATTTTCATTTGGGGCGTGCCTCTGTAGCTGTGCCGGGTAATATCTTTGGTTTGTGCCAAATGGCAGCCGATTATGGCAATTTACCCTTGCCAGAATTGTTAAAACCAGCCATCCGTTTAGCGCGTGATGGCGTTATTATGGAGCCTTTTCAAGCTGATACGTGTGCGCTTTTAACCCCGTTGTATACCCACACCGCCAGTATGCGTGCTATTTTTACACCGACTGGTCGCATGGTTCAAGCGGGGGAGCGCCTGATGATCCCCGACTTGCTCGGCACTTTAGAAGATTTAGCCCGCAATGGGCCACAGATTTTACGCAACGGCCGTCTCGCCCAAGCGCTTGTCGCCGATCAAGAAGCGAATGGCGGTCTGCTCACAGCACAAGATTTGCAACAATATCAAGTTTACACACACGCCCCAATTCGTTTGCCTTATCATGGTTACGAAATATTATTGCCTCCACCCAGCTCCACTGGTGGCGTGCTGACTGCTTTTACTATGAAGTTGATGGCACGTTTTTATGCGCAGCGCCGCAGTTATGGCAAGCTCGATCATTTGCGGTTGCTTTATGAAATCATGGCGGCCACAACCCGTGCAAGACCTTTTTGGGATGATGCGGATTCGGACGAAACGGCCGTTAATCAATTCCTCGACGCTGTGGTCATCGATCGTTTTGAAGCAGAAATCCGGGCAGCATTGGCACAAGATCGGTTCACACCAGGAATTCCCGAACCCCCGGGCCCCAGCAGTACAAGCCATCTGAGCGTCATTGATGAAAATGGTCTGACCGTCAGCCTGACGACCACTGCCGGCGAATCAGCTGGTTTTGTGGTGCCGGGTACAGGCTTCATCCCGAACAACATCATGGGTGAAGAAGATTTGCATCCCAATGGTTTCCATAGCCAGCCAGCTGGTGAACGTATCGCCACGATGATGACACCGACAATTGTTTTACAAGACAACCAACCCCGCATAGCCCTTGGCAGTGGCGGTAGTGCACGTATTCGCAGTGCCATCATGCAGGTGTTGAGCAATTTGCTGGACTTTGGTAAGCCACTCGCAGAATCCGTCAATCATTCGCGTGTGCATATTGAAGATGGCGTTTTGCAATGTGAAGCGGGTAATGATGAAACGGCCGTAGCTGCATTAGAGGCCTTGGGTTATCCGGTTAATCGTTGGTCAGAGCGCAGCATCTACTTTGGTGGTGCCCACAGTGTCTCACGTACAAAAAACGGCCGTCTCGTTGCCGCCGGAGACAATCGACGGGGTGGTGCCACTGCTGCCAGTTAAACTCCCGCTAATAATCATACATCCATAAAATCAGACAATTTGTACTATCTTCCTACTTTGCTCACAAAGCCCAAGCTCATTTTTTAATTGCTGCTTCAAATGCTGTTAAATTGTTCTTAAGATTGTGAGGAGATGTTAAAAATAGGAAATGGGTACTATCCTCAACTCCCAAAACGACTTGCCTACAATGCCATTTGTTGGCAATATATATGCGCTTGAGAGAGAGAAAAAAAGAGTTCACTGTGGCTTCATTTCCAATTACCAGCCAGCAAATAAACTAACATCGACGACTCTTCCCGAATAAAAAGCAGTGAACCCAAACCATAAATTGAGGATGTAATTTTATGCTTTTCTATAAGCGGGCGAGTGGCAGCTTGCTGGCAATTGTTGCCGCCCTACTATTAAGTCTATTTGTTTTTTCAAATATATCTGCTGATGAAGTAAGCAAAACAGCAACAGATACAACCAACATGGTTTTTCTGCCTGTGGTGCATACTAACCAATACGAAAATGAAGGGCTTCTCACTGTAAATCATTATCGCGACTTGGCAGGTGTTCCAGCTGTAGAAGAAGACACAGGGCTGAACAGTAACTGTTTTGAACATGCCCGTTATATGGCTGAAAACAATATCCTGACCCATTCACAAGACCCCAACTTACCATACGCTTCGCCCACTGGACAATTATGTGCAGAACGTGGCAACGCCTGGCTTGGCAGCCAATACACATCTGATTTTTGGGAGCCGCTGGACTCAATTGAAGGGTGGGTAGAATCTGTTGGCCACCGTCTTTGGTTGATATATCCCACAACTTCTACTTTCGGCTTCGGCTTTTATGAATCTGCAAACTTCCGCGCTGGCGCAGCCTTAGATGTGTTATCTACCGCTGATTTTGGCGCCGATGAAAGTTATCCAGGTTGGCCCGTGCGCTATCCAGCTCCAGATCAATTGGACATCCCCGATACACGATATCCCATCACCTTAAATTGGCGCTATTTTGGTGGTTCACCCCAAATAGGGATGGTTGATTTGAGAACTGCTGATGGCACGCCCATTCAGCATGAGTCCACCACCAACCTGCCCGCGGGGCACAAAGGAATTCAAATCACGCCAACAGAATCGCTGCCGCCACAGAGTGTGATTGTTGTGACAGTATCTGGCACTTATGAAGGTACGCCTTTCAACTACACGTGGCAGTTTACAACTGGTGGGTATGTCGATCCTTATCCATAGCCAATATTTTTTTACAATTCAAGAATTCAAAAATGACCCAGGTTTATTGCCTGGGTCTTTTTTTTAGCTGCTAGCGAAGGAAAACATGATTTATCATGTTGAATTCGTAGTTTTTTTATATGACGCACGAATTGTCAAGATAGCGATTTGGGTTAAGATCGATTTATGCGAAAACATTGGCCGTTAGCACTTATTCTGGTGATTTATCTGTTTTTGGGTGTGTTATATGCTGTTTACACACCAGATTGGCAAACCCCAGATGAACCCGCCCATTATAATTATGTGCGCCAGTTGGCAGCTGGGGAGTTTCCAGTTATCGAACCTGGGGATTACAACCAGGCTTATCTCACAGAGGTTGTGTTTGAATCTGCCTTTGCACCCCAATATGACTTAAGCATTATCGAATATGAAGATTGGCAGCCGCCTTTGTATTATCTGTTGCAAACACCTGTCTATGTTCTCACGGGTGGTTCGTTAGCGGCGATGCGTTTGTTTTCACTGCTGCTGAGCATGGGTGTGATTGTATTGGCGTATGCGGCTGCTGCGCGGCTGCTGCCGGGTGAACGCTGGTTGGCTTTGACAACGGCCGTTTTTGTTGCCTTCATCCCGCAGCACATCGCCATGATGGCTGCGGTTAATAATGATAGTCTGGCCGAGCTGATTATTGCTGCTATTGTGCTTGTACTTTTGCTGATCAGTGATCCGCATACAAGCCCAACGCGAGGGCTGCTGCTCTTGTTGGGCTTATTGTTGGGCTTGGGTTATTTGACAAAGGGAACGGTGTATCCAGTAACGGCCGTTGTTGGTATCGTACTTATTTGGCGTTACTGGCGTGATTGGGCCGCATTTATCAAAGCGGTTTTGTTCGTCGCGCTGCCCGCGCTGGTTTTAGGTTTACTCTGGTGGGGACGCAACCTTGTTGTCTATGGTGGGCTGGATTTCTTGGGTAAAGCAACCCATGACACGGTTGTTGTTGGCCAGCCACGCACATCTGAATGGATTGCCCAGATGGGATTGGTAGATACATTGCAAAGTTTTGTGCAAACGACCTTCAACAGCTTTTGGGGGCAATTCGGCTGGATGACTGTGCCAATGACCTATCCAGCTTGGTTGTATCCACTTTTGTGGTTTTTCACCGGTTTGGTGTTGGTTGGTTTTGTGGTTGAAGTGGCCAGGCAGCGCAAAGGCCAAATCACACACGTGCATTGGTTTATTTTAGCTGGTTTGCTGCTGCTCACCGTGGGTGTACATGTGGTTTACAATGTGACATTTGTGCAGCATCAGGGGCGTTATCTGTTTCCAGCATTGATCCCGATTGGTTTTGGTGTGGCGGTGGGGTTGGGTTTATGGATACGGCCGTTGCGTACGCGCTGGCCCTGGGCTGTTTACCTGATCCCTGCAGGCTTAGCCTTTGCCCTCATCACACTAGACCTTTATGCACTATTCCGGGTGATACTGCCAGCATTCACGTAAGTAGGCCTGCTTTTCATTCAATTTCCGTAACTATTCAGGTGCTCCGGCCGTGTCTCCTGACCGAGCCGGCTAGTGTGTCGCGGTGAGGACACCGGCCACAGCCAGAGTGGCTGTATAGTTACCAATTTCCTAAAGCCCGGTTTACCCGCCTATCCGCTGGCTGCGCACCGCCCGAATGCGATCAAACAATGCCAGCAAAATAACAATCCCATTGATCACATAAATGATTGTGAAAAGTTTTGATGCTGGTGTTGTTGGTGTCAAGTCGCCATAACCAATTGTGGCTAGACTAATCACGCAGAAATAAAGTGCGTCGAGATAACTCCAGCCTTCAAGCCAATGGTAGGCAAAGGTGCCAATTAGCAGAACAATAGCTGCCCAGTAAAAAACCGGTCGCGATTCCTTATCCTTGATTACATCTAACAACAACATGCTTTGCACTGGATGTCTCTTGCGCACTTCAATAGCTACATCTTCTTCTTCTTCTTTTTTAATTGGTTCCATTGTAATCATCTCCTGGCTAAAGTTGTCCTGGGAATGTATCCCAGAAAAAATGGCTGTTACGGCCGTTGCGTAGCGAATAATAGTACCAGAAAAATGGTGCAAAAGGTTGTGGGGATGTGATCGCTTTCACAGAATCTGGTGAAACTGAGATTTTTGCCAGCTATGGCAAATAAAGTAACCTCGCACAGCAGATAGACCATGTTATAATTCGATGTTTGCATAAATTCTAATCGTAAATGTAATCATATTTGCGGTGACTTTGGACAATATCAATGAATGAACAACTAAGCTTTCAACAAATTATTATGCGCTTGCTTTCTTATTGGGAAGCACAGGGCTGCGTTATTCAACAACCTTACAATGTACAGGTGGGCGCGGGCACGATGAATCCGGCTACCTCTTTGCGCGTGCTGGGGCCTGAGCCGTGGAATGTGGTCTATGTGGAACCGAGTATTCGTCCCGACGACGGCCGTTTCGGTGACAACCCCAACCGTATGCAGCAACATCATCAATTACAAGTCATTCTCAAGCCCGATC
>CAYGMR010000334.1:5494-6636 GCA_964350725.1 uncultured Ardenticatenaceae bacterium
TGAAAAGCCTAGAAGCGATTGGCATCGATCCGCGCCAGCATGACATTCGTTTTGTCGAAGACAACTGGGAAAGTCCAGCGCTTGGCGCGTGGGGGTTGGGTTGGGAAGTCTGGCTCGACGGTCAAGAAATCACCCAATTCACCTACTTCCAGCAAGCGGGTGGCTTAGAACTAGACCCCGTCTCCGTTGAAATCACCTATGGCCTGGATCGCATTTCACTGGCGCTGCAAGGCAAAAACTCAGTCTGGGAGATGGATTATGGTGGCGGTGTTGCTTATGGTGACATTTTGCTACAAGGCGAAATCGAACAATGCAACTATTATTTTAATGTCGCCGATGTCGATGCGCTCAAACAAATCTATGATACCTATGAAAGTGAAGCCATGCGCTGCCTGCAAGCCAACCTGGTTGTGCCCGCCCATGATTACAATCTGAAATGCTCGCATTTATTTAATGTGTTGGATACACGCGGCGCGATAGGTGTCACTGAACGTGCCAACTATTTCCATCGTATGCGCAATATTGCACGCAAAATAGCCGAAGCTTACACAGAACAGCGTCAGCGTTTAGAGTATCCTTTCTTTGATGTTCCCGCATGGCAAACGACAAGCGAAACCTCGTCCGCTGCAACTTTCAAACCGACTCCATATGAACGGCCGCAGAACTTTGTACTTGAAATTGGCAGTGAAGAGCTGCCGTCTGATGATTTGAGTTCGGCTTTGGGCCAATTGCGTACGGCCGTTCCCGAACTTCTCGCTGATCTACGTCTGCCATATGAAGCTCTACAAGTGGCTGGTACACCCCGCCGCCTGGCTGTGATGGTACAGGGGTTGGCACCGCGTCAGGCGGACCTGGAAAGTGTTGTGAAAGGACCGCCAGCAGACCGCGCTTTTGATAAAGATGGCAATCCGACCAAAGCTGCGATAGGGTTTGCACGTGGCAAAGGAGTCGATCTGGCTGATTTGACTGTGGTTGAAGAAAAAGGACGCCGTTATGTAACGGCCGTTAAGCGTGAAAAAGGCCGTCTGGCGGCTGAAGTATTGGCCGAAAAATTAGCTGATTTGGTTGCCGGATTGAAATTCCCAAAAAGTATGCGCTGGAACCAGACCAATATCAGTTATAGTCGGCCGTTGCGTTGGCTC
>CAYGMR010000335.1:0-6020 GCA_964350725.1 uncultured Ardenticatenaceae bacterium
TCTGGCCGGTCTCCTGACCGAGCCAGTGGACACGGTCAGGAGACCGGCCAGAGCAAATGAACAATAACTTTTGAAACAATGCAGTTAGCCTTCCGTCAATGAAAGTAGAGTGTTTGCGGACAGATTCTAAAAGCTGACTTGTAGGAGATCATTGTGGTTAAAACAGCAGAGATTGTCAACGCAGTGAAACAAGCGGGGGTAACAGGGGCTGGTGGTGCAGGGTTCCCGACATATGTCAAAATGCAAGCGCAAGCGGAATATGTACTGGCCAATGGTGCCGAATGTGAACCACTGACGCATGTAGACAAACAGTTGATGATTCACCACGCACCCGAAGTTGTTGCCGGTATGCGCCTGGCGATGCAATCCACCGGTGCCAAGAAAGGCATCTTCGGTATCAAAGCGAAATACAAAGAAGTGATCGCGATTGTACAAGAAGCGATTGGCGATCAAGATGACATCACGATTTCTGGATTGGGTAATTTTTACCCATCTGGCGATGAGCAGGTGATGGTCTACGACATATTAGGCCGCATTGTACCCGAAGGCGGCATCCCCATTGACGTCGGTTGTGTGGTGCAGAATATCGAAACACTTTACAACATCAATGCCGCCGCCCAAGGCAAACCAGTCACGCATAAGTACATCACAGTGATTGGGGCCGTGAGACAACCGATGTCGGTTTGTGTGCCGATTGGCATCACGATTCAAGAAGTGCTGGATTTAACCGGGGGTGTCGTCACACCAGACCCAGTGATTTTAGATGGCGGCGCGATGATGGGCGAAGTGATTACAGACTTCAGCCTGCCCGTTACCAAACGCACGAAGATGCTGTTGGTCCTGCCCTATGAGCATCAATTGAGCGCAAAACGACGCACACCGCGCGCGGTCTTAGACACACAAGCGATTGCGGCCTGCGATCAATGTTATTACTGCACCGATTATTGCCCCCGTCACGCCCAGGGACACGCGATTGAACCGCATAAACTGATTTTGCTGCTGGCTTCTGGGATACCACTGACCGATGCACAAATGGCGGGTGCCATGTTATGCTGCGAATGTCGTACTTGTAATTATGCTTGCCCCGTACATTTGGCGCCTGGTGATATTGCACTCAATATCAAGCGCGACCTTGTGAAAGCGGGGCTGAAAAATCCATACAACCGCCAAACTGAAGTCAATCCCTATCGTGATTACCGGCGCGTGCCGATGACACGGTTGATCAACCGGCTGGGTTTGGCAAAGTATGATGTGGCGGCTCCATTAACGGCCGTTGCTACCCCCTACTCTCGCGTCACCCTCAACCTCAGCCAACATATTGGCGCACCCGCTCAACCTGTCGTGGGTGTAGGCGCTAACGTGAAAGCAGGTGATCTTGTCGCACAAATTCCAGACGGCGCTTTAGGCGCCCCCATCCATGCCAGTATCACTGGCATTGTGCAAGCGATAACAAACGAAGCGATCATAATCGAGGCAAATTAATATGATGCCAGAAACTGTATTTCCCAGAACAACAACTGTAAAAAAAGCTTTGGGCTTAATTGAATTACGCAGCATTGCACGCGGCATGAAAACGACCGATGCTATTCTGAAAGCGGCTGATGTTGAACTGCTGCGTGCCCATGTCGTCTGTCCAGGCAAATATATTATCCTGGTAGCAGGCAGCATTAGTCACGTAAAAAATGCAGTGTCCATCGGCCAGCGCGTGGCACCAGAAATCGTGGTAGACCATTTCATTCTCTCTAACGTCCATCCCAGCATCTTCCCAGCGCTGATGGCCACGACAGAAATTGAAAATGTAAAAGCCATTGGAGTCGTTGAAACCTTCACGCTGGCAGCTTCCATTGTAGCCGCTGATTTAGCGGTGAAAGCAGCTCCCGTCGAATTGATTGAGATCCGACTACCCTTTGCGATGGGTGGCAAAGCGTTCACCGTTTTCACCGGTGAAGTAAGCGCCGTGCGCAGTGCTGTAAATTCAGCTGCAGAAAGATTAAAAGATGAAGGTGTCATTGATTCATTCGAAGTCATCCCTGCACCCCATAAAGATTTGATTGAAAAACTACTATAAACCAATTAGGAGAAAAAAATGATTAGTACCACAATCTTTCCTGGACGCTATATCCAGGGGTATGAAGCAAGCAAACGTCTAGGTAAGGAAGCTGCTCGTTTTGGAGACACAGCTTTTCTTATTGTTGATCCCTTTGTGGATGAGCATTTGTTGCCGCGCTTTCAAAAGGACATAGAAGCAGAAGTAAAAGTTATAGTAGAGCCTGTTAACAGCGAATGTTCTGATGAGGAAATCGAACGCTTAGCTGTACAGGTTCAGGCTGCCAAAGCAAATGTCATCATTGGTATCGGTGGTGGCAAGGCATTAGATACAGCCAAAGGCACTGCCCACGCGCTGGGTTTACCCGTCATCATTTCGCCTACGATTGCTTCTACAGATGCACCTACCAGCGCCCTTTCTGTTATTTACACCCCCGAAGGGGTCTTCAAACGCTACCTTATTCTGCCCAAAAATCCCGATGTCGTTCTGGTTGACTCACGCATTGTGGCAGAAGCACCGGTGCGCTTCCTCGTCGCGGGGATTGGCGATGCCCTCTCGACCTGGTTTGAAGCCGATGCATGCGAACGTAAGTATGCTGGCAACATGACGGGAGATGTCGGCTCTATGACTGCACGCCGCTTGGCTCGTTTCTGCTATGAAACGATTTTAGAGTACGGCACAGTCGCCAAAGCCTCCTGTGAAGCAAATGCCGTCACGCCCGCTCTGGAACGGGTGATTGAAGCCAATACATTGCTCAGCGGTCTCGGCTTCGAGAGTGGTGGGCTGGCTGCCTGTCATGCCATTCACAACGGTCTCACAGCTTTAGAAAACACCCACCATTACTGGCACGGGGAAAAAGTAGCAATTGGTGTGCTTGCCTCGCTATTCCTGACGGATAAACCAGCCAGTCTTATTGATGAAGTGTACACATTCTGTGAATCAGTGGGATTGCCCACCACGCTGGCAGAAATCGGCTTGGAAGATGTATCGGATGCAGACCTCATGATCGTCGCAAATCAAGCCTGTGCTGAAGGGGAAACTATTTACAACGAACCCATCCCCGTAACACCACAAATGGTTTTTGCAGCGCTGAAAACGGCCGATGCTGAAGGGTGCCTGCGTAAAGTGTAATTGACGATATATCCCAAATATAAAGGCTGGCAAATGCCAGCCTCAATAATTCAGGGCTTTTCAGTAGTCCTGTTTTCATTGTCATTCCCACGCAGGTGGGAATCCTTTTTCACCAGCAGCAAGAATGGATTCCTGCCTACGCAGGAATGACAGGTAGGCTACTGAAAAACCGTGCTCAATGATTACAAGGAGAAAGAGCATGTTTGATTTGATGTACTTGGTTGCCGCATTTGCTGGGGGCATGTTTGGTGCCGCAGTTGGCGCTATTCCAGCATTTATTATAACAGGTCTAGCAGCGGTTGTCGGTGCTGCTGTGGCCATGATCACTGGAGATGGAACTTTAGTTGGAGCGATAGCTTTTGGCCCCTTTCTTGGGCCGCAAGTAGCCTTTGCCGGTGGCGTCGCCGGGGCAGCTTATGCAGCCAAGAAAGGGAAGCTAGACGGTGGAAAAAGTATCGTGATAGCACTAGCAGGGCTGAATTCACCCGATGTCTTGTTCGTGGGGGGTGTATTTGGCGCACTCGGCTATCTTATTACCTGGTTGTATGGCTTTATTCCCAATATTGGTGGAGCAGCCTGGACTGATACGATTGCGTTATCTGTCGTGACGACTGCTATCATTGCCCGTTTGGTTTTTGGTAACTCTGGTCTTTTGGGCAAGGTTCCTCAAGGATACAGCCGTTGGGTAGCCAGTGACAAAGGTGCCTGGATCCCATGGCAGTCCAAACCCCTGCAACTGATTGCCATTGCTTTAGCATTTGGTTTTTCAGCCGCCTACGTTACCTACATCTATTCTGATTTGCCTGGTGGCGCAACGATACCTATCTTATTTTGGGGTATTTCTGCAGTTTCCTTGGTTTTCTTACAATTTGGCACGGAAGTACCCGTTACCCATCACGTGACATTGCCGGCTGGATTAGCAGTTGTTGCAAGTGGTGATGTTTGGTGGGGACTTGCATTCGCATTCTTGGGGATTTTCTTAGGAGAAGCGGCGGCTTGCCTTTTCACCTGTTACGCAGACACACATATTGATCCTCCCGCAGCCTCCATAGCAATCACAACCACCTTAATAGCTGTTTTTTCAGCTGCAAACCTATTCAATTTGAATGGAATTGCAGCGCTTGTAGTTGCCATAGTGGTGGCTGGAATAGGGTATGCTTTGTTTAGCTGGCTGCAAAAAGAGCCGAAAACGGCCGTTCCTGCTGCTGCCGACTAACTTAAATTCTCCTGGCAATCCTTAGCGGTAGCCAATTGCCACAAGTATGCTTAACTCCATGCTTGTGGCATCCTTTCATGCATGTTCAATCTTCAAAACGGCTTGCGCCGCATGATAACCACACATCCCATGCACACCACCGCCAGGCGGCGTCGAGGAAGAACAGATAAAAAGGTTTTTTAATGGCGTTGTATAAGGGTTTATGCGCGCAACAGGACGGGTAAATAACTGCCGCCAATTTTGCACGCCGCCGTTAATATCGCCGCCAATGTAGTTCGGGTTGTAGCGTTGAAAATCCTTAGTTGTCATGGTATGTCGCGCCAGGATGCAGTCACGAAAGCCGGGTGCAAAGCGCTCCATTTGGGCTTCAATAACGGCCGTCATGTCGGCAGTGGAGCCATGCGGCACATGGCAGTAAGCCCAACCGGTATGTTTTCCGGCGGGCGCACGGGTGGCGTCAAACAGGCTTTGTTGGGTCACGAGGGTATACGGCCGTTCCACCACTTTCCCCTGCCAAACCGCACGTTCACTCAAACATATTTCATCCAAGGTCGGGCCAAGATGCACAGTTCCAGCGCGCCGACACGCTTCAGCTCGCCACGGAATCGGCTCCGACAGCGCCCAATCTAGCTTAAAAACACCAGGGCCATAACGATATTTCTCTAATTGACGGCGATAGCCAACCGGCAGAGCATCTCCAGCAATTGCCACAACCTGACGCGGTGTTACATCCAGCAGCACAGCGTCTGCCGGCGGCAAGTCGGCCAGCGATTTCACTTCATGCCCGGTCACTATTTCGCCGCCCAGGTCAACCAAAAACGCAGCCATAGCGTCGGCGATAGATTGCGAGCCATCACGCGGCAATGGCCAGCCGACCACGTGTGCCAGCGTGCCCAGCAGCAAGCCAAAGGCGGCCGTGGTCGGCCATTCCAGCGGCATGATGGCGTGGGCGGCCAAACCGGCAAAAAAGGCACGTGTTTTATCTTCCCGAAACAGGGTTTGGGCGATGGTTTTGGCAGGCCAGAGTGCGCGTACGCCAAAGCGAGCCATTGTTAATGGATGGCGCGGCAGGCGCAGCGGACCTAAAAATTCATGCGCCAGGTTATCCCAATCGGCTGCTAACGACGCAACCAGGCGTTGATAGGTTTTGCCGTCGCGCCCCATGTTTTGAATTGTACACTCGAGAGATTTGTGCAGGGCAACGGCCGTACCATCTTCAAACGGGTGCGCTAAAGGTAAATCAGGTTGAATCCATTCCAAGCCATAATCCGCCAGCGGCAGGCTGCGAAAAAAAGGGGAGCCTTTGCCCAGCGGGTGAATGGCGGAACAAATATCGTGCTGGAAGCCAGGCAGCGTCAATTCGGCGGTACGCATCCCGCCGCCAATCGTCTCCTTGGCTTCCAACACGGTTACCCGCCAGCCCTGCCGCGCCAGCGTAATCGCCGCCGCGAGGCCATTGGGACCGGAACCGACAATGATAGCATCCATAAAAATTATGAATTATGAAGGATGAATTATGAAGTGAAGCCTTATGTCATAATTCATCCTTTATTTACGAAAAGTCTTTTTGTCAGGTGGACGGGCATGTAAACGGCCGTTCTGATTGCCGCATTTTGCCAGATATTT
>CAYGMR010000335.1:6030-6601 GCA_964350725.1 uncultured Ardenticatenaceae bacterium
CTGACCATTGTACGCTTTTGTCTACACAAATAGAAGTCAGGCTTGGTTCGCGATTCGGTGAGCCGAAGTGAGCGGCCAGATTACGCAATGTATCAGACCAGAATTTGTCCTCCGCCTTATGGCCAAATTTCAGACGGAAAGAGATTTCATAGATCGGATCACCGGCGCGTACCAAGGCTTGAATCTGGATCACTGTCACGCCGTCATCGTCGAAAGCGCTAAAGGTATTCATGCCGGAAAACATATGGCCTTGTGGCGTCATGAAGGAGAAAGATTCTTCATCGGCGTAGATGACACGAATGCCGGTGGAAAGTTTGGCGCCGCCAGGCATGGACAAATTTAAGACAGCGACTTCACCCGGTTTAACGCCTTGCAGCGGCCCATAAAAGTCGTTGCCTTTGGGCCAAAATTCAGGGAAATGGGCTTTCCATTCGGCGATTACAGCCTGCGGGGTAATATCAATGCCTTCCAGGCGAATGCGGTATGTTTTTTGCCACAATTGGCCGAAACCTTGCAGCGGGCCAGTTGGTCGCCGTCCTTGGACATTCAAATTGATGGCGTCGCCGGAAAT
>CAYGMR010000336.1:0-583 GCA_964350725.1 uncultured Ardenticatenaceae bacterium
GGTTCATTTTCAGCAGCATAAAACGCTTCGATCTCTGCCAGGGTTGGAATGCGTACAATATCGCCAGGTGATAAAGCGTCCGGGTTCGCAATGTCGTTGTATTGAGCTAAAACAACCCACGAAAAACCATAGGCCAGGCCAATGTTATACAAGGTTTGTGAAGGCTGGACGACGTGTTCGATATAGGGGGGTGCGGTTTCCTCGGTGACGGCCGTTTCACTACCATCACTTTCCGCCGTGACAGCATCAGCTTCTGTGGGTGTGCCATCTTCTGCCCCACTCTCTGACTCCCCTTCCGCAGTCTCTGTTTCTGATTCTGCAGCAGCAGGTTCTTCAACCACTGTTTCATCAAGTGGTTGTCCATCAGAGCCGTCAGTAGAACCCTCTACACCAGGATATGCATCTGACGAGCCAAGCTCAAGGCGCGGCGTATCAGCAGCCCCGGGGTAGGGATAGTCAGCTGGGGGATCAGATGGTGGTGGCATTGCTGGTGCCGGATAACCTGAACCGGTATTAGATTGATCGACTGCAGCGGGTGTCGATTCTCCATCTGCCCCTTCAGGACTGGGAACCGGCCGCACAC